>NZ_JBSFDP010000001.1:628961-694298 GCF_053593975.1 Streptomyces sp. NPDC002004 | reverse complement strand
ACCGCACCTGCGGTACGCGGCCGGGAGCCCGTACTCCCCGAGAAGGCCGACGGGTTCAGACCGGCGGCGGGCGTGAGCGTCGGTGGCCGCCCGTACCGTTGTCGGCATGGATCTCCGACCGAGCGGGATCAGGCCCGCCCTGTCCCGGCTGCGCGCGAGGCCGCGGCGGCTGCTCGCCGTCGCGGCCGTCCTCGTCGTTCTCGCCGGTGCAGGCACCTGGACGGCCGTCGCGTCCGACGCCGCGCCGGCGGTGCACCGTTCGGACCGCATGATGCCCATGGGCGGCGGGGTGCGCCTCGACACCTCGTACTTCACCGCCGGCGGGTCCGGCCGCCGCCCCGCCGTCCTCCTCGCGCACGGCTTCGGAGGCAGCAAGGACGACGTCCGCGGCCAGGCGGAGAACCTGGCCCGGCACGGGTACGCGGTACTGACCTGGTCCGCGCGCGGCTTCGGCGGATCCGGCGGAAGGATCGGACTGAACGACCCCAAGGGCGAGGTCGCCGACGTCTCGCGGCTCGTTGACTGGCTGGCCGAGCGGCCCGAGGTGCGGCTCGACGGGGCGGGCGACCCGCGGGTCGGCGTCGCCGGTGCCTCCTACGGCGGCGCGGTCGCGCTGCTCGCCGCCGGGTACGACCGCCGGATCGACGCGATCGCCCCGTCCATCACGTACTGGAACCTCGCCGACGCCCTGTTCCCGAACGGCGTGTTCAAGAAGCTCTGGGCCGGGATCTTCATCAACTCCGGCGGCGGATGCGCCCGCTTCGAGCCCCGGCTGTGCCGGATGTACGAGCGCGTCGCGCAGAGCGGCAGGCCCGACGCCGAGGCACGGGCCCTCCTCCAGGAGCGCTCCCCTTCGGCCGTCGGCGACCGCATCAAGGTGCCGGCCCTCATCACCCAGGGGCAGACCGACTCCCTCTTCCCGCTCGGCCAGGCGGACGCCATGGCCCGGGCGATCCGCGCCCACGGCACCCCCGTCGACGTCGACTGGATCGCAGGCGGGCACGACGGCGGGGACATGGAGGCGGGCCGGGTGGCCGCACGGGTCAGTGCCTGGTTCGACCGCTATCTGAAGGACGACAGGTCCGCCGACACCGGCCCCGCGTTCCGCATCACCCGCACCGGGGGCATCGACTCCACCGACGGCGCCGCCCGGTTGCGCGGCGCCACCGGCGACCGCTACCCCGGCCTGGAGGACGGCGTACGGCGAGTGCGGCTGACCGGTCGTGCGCAGACCTTCGAGAATCCGGCGGGCGCGGGACCGCCCGCGGTCTCCGCCCTGCCCGGCCTCGGCTCCACGGGCGGACTCGCCCAGCTGTCGTCGCTCGGCGTCGGCGTCTCGCTCGACTTCCCCGGCCAGTACGCCCGGTTCGACTCGGCCCCGCTCTCCCGTGAACTGCGGATCACCGGCTCGCCCACGGTGACCGTGCACATCGCCTCCAGCTCCGGCGACGCGGTGCTCTTCGCCAAGGTCTACGACGTCGGGCCCGACGGCAGACAGCAGGTGCTCCCTTCGCAACTGGTCGCCCCCGTGCGGATCGAGGGCGCCGCGGGAGGCACCGGACGCGCGCCGGGCGCCGGGGAAGCGGGCGACGACGCCCGCGGCCGCGGCGGCAAGGACGTCCGGCTCACCCTTCCCGCCGTCGACCACGCCGTGCAGAAGGGCCACCGGCTCCGCCTCGTCCTGGCCTCCACCGACCTGGGCTACGCCTCTCCGACGGCCCCGGCCGCCTACACCGCCTCCCTCGGAAGCGACCTGTCCGTGCCCACCGCGCCCGGGGTGCACACGGCTGCCGCGGCGCTGCCGTCCTGGGTGTGGTGGCTGCCCCTCGGAGGAGCCGCGACCGCGCTCGCGCTCCTCCTCACCGGCCGCCGCCGCGGCGCCGCCCCGGCGCCCGACCCCGGCCTCGCCGATGTCCCGCTGCAGATCACCGGCCTCGGCAAGCGGTACGCCGGGTCCGCGGACAGGTATGCGGTGCGGGACCTCTCCTTCCGCGTCGAAAAGGGCCAGGTGCTGGGACTGCTCGGGCCGAACGGCGCGGGCAAGACCACCACCCTGCGCATGCTCATGGGCCTGATCCAGCCGGACGAGGGGGAGATCCGTGTCTTCGGGCATGCGATCCGGCCGGGCGCCCCGGTGCTGTCGCGGGTCGGCGCGTTCGTCGAGGGGGCGGGCTTCCTGCCCCACCTGTCCGGCATCGAGAACCTCGACCTGTACTGGCGGGCCACCGGCCGCCCCGCCGAGGACGCCCACCTGGAGGAGGCGCTGGAGATCGCCGGACTCGGCGGTGCCCTCGCCCGCGCGGTGCGCACCTACTCGCAGGGCATGCGGCAGCGCCTCGCCATCGCGCAGGCCATGCTCGGCCTGCCCGACCTGCTGATCCTCGACGAGCCGACGAACGGACTGGACCCGCCGCAGATCCGCGAGATGCGGGAGGTGATGATCCGGTACGCGGCCGCCGGACGCACCGTCATCGTCTCCAGCCACCTGCTCGCCGAGGTGGAGCAGTCCTGCAGCCACCTCGTGGTCATGGACCGGGGGCGGCTGGTGCAGGCGGGCCCGGTCGCGGACATCGTGGGCTCCGGGGACACCCTGCGCGTCGGTCTGGCCACCGACATCACCGACCCGCTGCTGGACAAGGTGGCGGCGCTGCCCGGGGTCACCTCGGCGGTGCGGGACGAGGGCGGCCTCCTCGTCCGGCTCTCCTCCACCACGGCCCGGCGCCTGCTCGTCGACCTCGTACGCCTGGAGGTCCCGGTCACCGCCCTGGGCCCCCACCGCCGGCTGGAGGACGCGTTCCTGACGCTGATCGGAGGCGAGGAATGAGCACGGCACCGCCGACCGCCGCCCGCGCGGGGGAGCGCCGTCCCCGCCCGGCGGCGGAAGAGGAGACCGCGGGCGGAGCCGCCGCGCCGGCCGCGGGCCACCGGACGACGACGCGCCGGGCCCGGACCGTGAAGGGAGCCACCGCATGAGCGTGGACGGCACGGCGCGGGCCACCGCGCCCGGATACCGGGAGCGCCGCACGCTCCCCCTCCGCGTCGAGGCTCTGCGCCAGTTGAAGCGCCGGCGCACCCTGGTGATGGGCGCCGTGCTGGCGGCGCTGCCCTTCGTGCTGGCCGTCGCCTTCGCGATCGGCGGCGACCCGGGCGGGCGCAACGGCCGCGTGACGCTGATGGACACGGCGACCGCGTCCGGCGCGAACTTCGCGGCCACCTGCCTGTTCGTCTCGGCCGGATTCCTCCTCGTGATCCCCGTGGCGCTGTTCTGCGGCGACACCGTGGCGTCCGAGGCGAACTGGTCGTCGCTGCGCTATCTGCTGGCGGCGCCCGTGCCCCGCGCCCGGCTGCTGTGGTCGAAGCTGACGGTCGGTCTCGGGCTCAGCCTCGCCGCGATGCTGCTCCTGCCCGCGGTCGCCCTCGCCGTCGGGACGGCGGCGTACGGCTGGGGCCCGCTGGAGATCCCGACCGGCGGGGCGCTGCCGCCGGGCACGGCCGCACAGCGTCTGCTGATCGTGCTGGCGTACATCTTCGTCTCCCAACTGGTCACGGCGGGACTGGCGTTCTGGCTGTCGACGAGGACGGACGCACCGCTGGGTGCGGTGGGCGGCGCGGTCGGTCTGACCATCGTCGGCAATGTGCTCGACGCGGTGACGGCGCTCGGCGACTGGCGGGACTTCCTGCCCGCACACTGGCAGTTCGCCTGGGTGGACGCGATCCAGCCGCAGCCGGAGTGGGACGGCATGATCGAGGGCACGGCGGTCTCCGTGACCTACGCCCTCGTGCTGTTCGCCCTGGCCTTCCGCGGCTTCCGCCGCAAGGACGTGGTGTCGTAGGAGCCCGCATCGCCGCCCGGCCCGGCTCGGACGACCCCGCCCCGCGCGGCACCGGACGACCGGCACCCGACGGGAGCCCCCGTCCGGTGCCGGCTCTCCCGGGTCACCGCTCCGGTGTGCACAACTCCCGTTCGGCGCGCACCGGATCCACCGGGAAGCGGAAGGCGGTGCGATGCCAGGCGCCGGTGAGGTTGTGCCAGAAGCGGCCCGGGGTGAGCGGGGCGCGCGTCGCGGCGCGGAGTTCGGCGAGGGGGCCGCAGCCCAGGGCGCGCCGGGCCGCCGCGACCCGCGCCGGGTCGAGGCCCGCCGGCAGATCGGACGGCACCCCGCGGTCGGCGACGATCCACTCCGTGGGCAGCTGCTTGTCGTGGCCCACCCGCCCGCCACCGACCCGCGCCGAATGGGCGGCCAGCGGATAACCGAGGCCGATCGGGTCGAGTGCGGCGCCGGACAGCGGGACGACGGTGCCGTTGAGCCCCAGGACGGGGTAACTTCCGGTCAGGCCGTGAGAGTTGGCGGTGACGCGGGTGCGGCCCAGGAGGAGCGCCGGCCTGCCGTCCCGCTGGGCGTCGCGCACGGCCCGTGCGTAGGCCGCGTGCCAGGGCGCGCCCGCGAAGGTGTGGTGCAGCGGGTGCGGGGAGTCGTTCTGGCGGACGTACACGCCCCGCTCGTCGGCGATGCCCGCCGGGCCGACGCTCCCCTCGTACGGGATGCGCAGCCAGCCCGCGCAGACCACCGCCCAGACTCCCACCGCCAGCGCCGCGCACGTCGACACACGGGTCAGGGGCACCACGAAGACCGGAAGCAGCATCATCAGCAGGCCCGGCAACAGCATCCGGCCGTGCATGAAGTCGCCGCCGACCTTGATCACGTAGAGCCAGCACAGCAGTCCCGCGACGACCGGCGCGAGCGCGGGAACGAGCGGCGGGCGAGGACGCCCGGTCCGTTCGGACCGGCCGTACGAGGCCCGGCCGGTCGGGCACGCAACGGCCGGGCCGGACGGGGGCGGCACGGACGGACCGGACGGGCTGGACGACGGGCCGCGCAGGCGGGACACGCCGGGCAGGTGGGACGGAAGCAGCACCGCCGCCGCCACGCACAGCGCGGGCAGCCACAGGGCATACGGCCCCGCGAAGTCGCCGAGGTACCCGAACCCGCGCTCCCACAGGCTCTGCGAGGCCTCCTTGGTGACACCGGGCAGCGGCACCAGGTGGCCGTAGTAGCCCGCCCGGAAGACCTCGTAGCCGACCGGGAGCGCGAGCGCCGTGCCCAGCCCGGCGAGCGCGGCGCGCCGCGACGGCCGAGCCATCAGCCACTGCGCCACCAGGAACACCGCGGAGACGAGCGCCAGGTCGGGTCGGACAAGGGGCCCGAGGCCCAGGACGGCGCTCGTCGTGAGGGTGCGCGGGCGGGCCAGGAGCAGCAGCCAGGCGCCCGCGAGCCAGCAGGTGGCGAGGCCCGTTTCGAGGCCGGAGGTGGCGAAGTCCCACACGGGCGGCAGCGCGAGCAGGACCAGGGCGCCGAGCGGCAGGACGCGGGCCGGGCCGCCGTACAGCCGTCGGGCCCCGAGGGCGGCCAGCGCGAACCCCGCGACCGTCAGCAGCAGTCCGCCGTAGACGGCCGCCTTCGCCAGATCGGCGCCCGGCAGCCCGGCGAGCACGAGCAGCCACTGCCACAGCGTCCCGGTGGACGACTCGGCCCGTTCGCCCGCGTTGAACACGGGACCGTTGCCCGCCAGGATCTGCCGGACCGTCCGCAGATAGATCTGGCCGTCGTCGGACATCCACCGCCGGTTGAACCCGGCGACGGCGACGAGGGCGGCGGGCACCGCACACGCCACGAACCACCCCGGCACGCGTTCCCCGGCCCACGTACGCACACCGGCCGGCCGGGTACGGGGACGGGGCGAGGCGCCGGGGGAGGCCGCGGACGGGGGACGGGCGGAGGGCTCGGGTGACGGGCCGGGCGAGTAGGTGGACGTCATGCCCCGTTGCATCGGCCACGGTCAAGCACGGCTTGACGGTGGATACGGCGAGGAGGGGCGAGGACTGCTCCGGACGGACGAACGACGGCCACGGCACGCACCGCACGGACGGGAACCGGCCACGGTGCCCGGGTCCTTCAGGAGGGGCGTGCCCGGTACTTACCCGACGGTAGGGTGTGCGGGGTGAGTGGGACACCCGAGGGCCGCAGGCGGCGGCTTCCGCGGCAGGTGCGGGAGCAGCAGATCATCGACGTGGCACTGCAGGTCTTCGCGAAGCGCGGCTACCACGCGGCCTCCGTGGACGAGATCGCCGAACTCGCCGGGATCTCCAAGCCGATGGTCTATCTGTACATGGACTCCAAGGAAGGGCTGTTCCTGGCCTGTGTGCGGCGCGAGGCGGAGCGGCTGGTCACGGCCTTCCAGGGCGCGGCGCGCGCCGGCGGACCCCCGGACGCCCGGCTGCACGCCGGCCTGTCGGCGTTCTTCGGCTTCGTCGCCGAACACCGGGACAGCTGGGTGGTGCTGCACCGTCAGGCCTCCGAACTGACGGCGGGCATCGCCACCGCCGTCACCGACGCCCGCCGAGCGGTCATGGCGGAGGTGGCGGGCCTGGTCCGGGACGGGATCGCCGAGAGCGAGCGGGGCGTCCGCCTCGGCGACGAGGACGCGGACTTCGTCGCCCATGCTCTGGTCGGAGCGGCCGACTCCCTCACCGACTGGATGGACGCCCATCCGAAGCAGTCGCCGGAGGGGATCACCCTGCGGCTGATGAACATGGTGTGGATCGGCATGAACCAGGTCCTGGACGGCGAGGTCTGGCTGCCGGACGGTTCACCTCGTACGGCCCATTGAATTTCTCCTACGGATGAGTAGGTTGACGTTCCGGTAAGGACGCACGTCTGCGAAGCACGACCACGCACGTCTGCACACGCGAGCCGCGACCGACCGGGAGCCGTCATGGGCGTACACAGGGATCTGATGCGGGCGCGGCGGCGCAGCGACCTGGCGGACCGCGCCCGGGTCGAGCTGGTGCGCGACGAGCGGGGCACGGTGCGCGAGGTGCGCACCGCACCGCTCGCCGAACCGTCCGTCACGGGAAGCATCGCCGACCTCCCCTACACGAACGCGGCCGAGGCGCCCGACGCGGTCGTGCTGCGCCGCAAGGAGGGCGACCGGTGGCGGCCGGTGACGGCGGCGGAGTTCGCCCGGGAGGTCACCGCCGCGGCGAAGGGCCTGATCGCGGCCGGCCTCCAACCGGGCGGGCGGGTCGCCCTGATGGCGCGGACCCGCTACGAGTGGGCGGTCCTCGACTTCGCCGTCTGGGCGGCGGGAGGCCAGTCCGTCCCGGTCTACGCGACCTCGTCGGCGGAGCAGATCGAGTGGATCGTCCGTGACGCGGCGGCCCGCTTCGTCGTGGCGGAGACGCCCGACAACGTGACGACGGTCGAGGCCGCGCTCGCGCGTCTGCCCGAGGCCGAACGGCCGCGCGTCTGGGAGCTGGACGCGGGGGCGGTCCCGCAGCTGGTCGCACTGGGCCGGGACGTTGCGGACGAGGAGGTCACCAAGCGACGGGCGGCGCTCACGCCCGGCACGATCGCGACGCTCTGCTACACCTCCGGCACCACCGGCCGCCCGAAGGGCTGCGCCCTCACGCACGCCAATCTGCACGCCGAGGCCGCGAACACGGTGGAGCTGCTGCACCCGCTGTTCAGGGAGATCACCGGGCAGGCCGCCTCCACCCTGCTGTTCCTGCCGCTGGCACACATCCTGGGCCGTACCCTCCAGATCGCCTGTCTGCTCGCGCGTATCGAGCTCGGTCACTTCCCGAGCATCAAGCCGGACGAACTCCGGCCGCAGCTGCGGGCGTTCCGGCCGACGTTCGTCGTCGGCGTGCCGTATCTCTTCGAGAAGATCCACGACACGGGGCGGGCCACCGCGGAGAGGATCGGACGCGGTGCGTCCTTCGAGCGGGCCGACCGGATCGCGGTGCGGTACGCCGAGGCGGCGCTGCGCTCCCTCCTCGGCACCGGCAGGGGACCGGGCCCGGGCCTGACGCTCGCATGGGCGCTGTACGACCTGCTCGTCTACCGGCGCATCCGCAGGGAGCTCGGCGGCCGGCTGCGCTACGCGATCAGCGGCGGCTCCCCGCTCGACCGCCGGCTGAACCTGTTCTTCCAGGCCGCGGGGATCATGATCTACGAGGGGTACGGCCTGACGGAGACCAGCGCGGCCGCGACCCTCTCGCCGCCCCTGCGGCCCCGCCCCGGCGCGGTCGGGCTGCCCGTGCCCGGCACCGCCGTGCGGATCGCGGACGACGGCGAGGTGCTGGTGAAGGGCGGCATCGTCTTCGGGGAGTACTGGAACAACCCGGAGGCGTCGCGGGCGGTGCTCGACGACGGCTGGTTCGCGACCGGCGACCTCGGCTCCTTCGACGAGGACGGCTATCTCTCCATCACCGGCCGCAAGAAGGACATCCTCGTCACCTCCGGCGGCAAGAACGTCTCACCGGCCGTCCTGGAGGACCGGCTGCGCAGCCGCCCGCCGGTCGGGCAGTGCGTCGTGGTCGGCGACAACCGGCCGTACGTCGCCGCGCTGATCACACTCGACCCGGAGGCGATCGCGCACTGGCTCGCCGTACGGAAGCGGCCCCTGGACACACCGACGGCCTCCCTCGTCCGTGATCCGGAGCTGATCGCGGACGTGCAGAAGGCCGTCGACCACGCCAACGAAGCGGTCTCGCGGGCCGAGTCCATCCGCAGATTCGCCCTTGTGGAGGGCGAGTTCACCGAGGACAACGGACTGCTGACCCCCTCCCTGAAGATCAAACGGCACGCGGTGACGGGAGCCTACGCGGCGCAGATCGAGGCGCTGTACGCGCGCGGGGACCAGGGGGGCCAGGCGCGTCCCGCGGATCAGGCCCCGTGAGCCCGGCCTGATCCAGGGGTCGCCCCCTGGGCCCGGGCCGGGATCGTCAGGCCGGTGAGCAGGATGCCCCGGCGCAGGCGCCAGGTGCCGTACAGGTCCTGGTGGCGCACCCCGTCGACGACGGGCCCGTCGGTGAGCAGACGGGCGTGCACGGTGCCGCCCTCCGGGTCGATCGTGAGCTCGGCCTGCTCGAAGTCCAGCCAGGCGCCGGTGAGCGGGTACCACGTCTTGTAGACGCTCTCCTTGGCGCTGAACAGCAGCCGTTCCCAGTGCACGTCACCCCGGTGGGCCGCCAGCTCGGCGAGGTGCCGGCGCTCCTGGGGGAGCGCGATGAGCCGGAGTATCCCCGGGTCGGGCAGCGGTTCGTTCGGCTCGGCGTCCAGACCCAGTGACGCCAGCTCGGAGCGGTGCGTGACGGCGGCGGCCCGGTAGCCCTGGCAGTGGGTGAGGCTGCCGACCACGCCGTCCGGCCACAGGGGTGCGCCGTGCGGCCCGCGGAGGATCGGCGCGGGCGGGTGACCGAGCCGGGCGAGGGCGCGGCGGGCGCAGGCCCGGGCGGTGGTGAACTCGTCGCGCCGCTTGGACACGGCGTTCGCCACCATGGCCTCCTCCTCGGGGAAGAGGTGCTGCCCGGGCGGGTCGTCGAACATCTCGACGTAGACGACGGACGGCGGGAACAGATCGGCGGCCGTACCGGTCCCGGCCTCGTCGGCCCTCATGCCCGCCCCGCAACCGTGCGGCCGTCGGGGAGGATCGGGACGAGGCGGCCCGGCTGTGCGGGGCGCGGGCGCCACTCGCGGGGGTAGCCGAGCGAGACCTCGCGGAACGGCACACCGTCGTGGACGGTGGTGCGCGGGATGTGCAGATGGCCGTAGACCATCGCGCGGGCGCGGAAGCGCCGGTGCCAGTCGGCCGTGCGCTCGGTGCCGCACCACAGCGCGAACTCGGGGTGGCGCAGGATCCGGGTGGGTTCACGGACCAGCGGATAGTGGTTGACGAGGACGGTCGGCAGCTCGTCGGGGATCTCGGCGAGCCGCGCCTCGGTGGCCTCCAGACGGGCCCGGCACCAGTCGCCGCGGCTCGCGTAGGGGTCCGGGTGCAGCAGGAACTCGTCGGTGCACACGACACCCGTCCCGTGCGCGAAGGCGAGCGCCTCCTCCTCGGTGGTGGTGCCCTCGGGCCGGAACGTGTAGTCGTACAGCGTGAACAGCGGCGCGATCGCGACCGGTCCTTCCGGGCCCTCCCACACCGGGTACGGGTCCTCGGGGGTGACCACGCCCAGTCCGCGGCACAGGTCGACCAGATACGCGTACCGCTCCACGCCGCGCGCCTGGACCGGGTCCTGCGGCACCGTCCACAGCTCGTGGTTCCCCGGCGCCCACACGACCTTGGCGAACCGGTCCTTCAGCAGCGACAGGGCCCATTCGATGTCCGAGCTCAGGTCGCCCACGTCACCGGCGAGCAGCAGCCAGTCGTCCTGCGCCGCGGGCCGTAACTCCTCGACGATCCGCCGGTTCTCCGGATATCTGACGTGCAGATCGCTGATCGCCACCAATGCCAACGCACACCCCCGTGATGTCCCGCTGCCCTGGACCCGGCCCTGGTCCCGGTGCCTGGTCCCCAGTTGCTCGTGATTACCAGAGTACGTGGCCGGGCCCGGTCGTGGTCGGCGCTGCCGGGCCGCGGCGGCGCCGGTGTCCGCCGACGGCTGCGGGGCGGCCCGGTTCAGCCGTACGAGAGGTTGGAGCAGGGGTTGTCGTCGGCGGAGCGTGCGCCGTGGGCGACGTCGGACGGCAGGGAGGTGGGCGCGGGGGACGAGGCGGTGGCGGAGGGGGCCGGGGGAGCGTCCGAGTAGGAACTGCCCAGGACGATGTTGATGCCGGACGTGGCGGCGGGCCGCAGCTGGGAGCCCGGGAAGAGACGGGCCACGGACTGCGCCCGGTCCTTCTCGCCCGCCGCGTACTGGATCACCGTCGTCGCCTGGTCCCGGGTGGTCGCCGTCGCCGTGCCCGTCACCGTGAAGTGGTGCTCGGTCAGCGTCCGGGCCGCGCGGGCGGCGAGCCCGGTGACGCGGGTGCCGTTGTAGACGGCGACGCGGACGCCGCCGCCGTCGACGGGGCCCGTCGCGCTCGGCGCGGCGGACGCCGGCGCGCCGGCCGCGTCCTTGCCGCTGGCGTCCTTGCCGTCGATGGTGCGGTCGGCCTTCAGGGCGGCCCACAGCGCCTGGGCCTCCGACTGGACGACGGCGACGCGTTCACCCTGGTACCGCCAGGGGATGGTGATGAACTTGGTGTTGTGCAGGTCGATGCTCTTCAGGGACATCGCGAACGAGATCAGCTTGTCGGCCGAGCCGAGCCCCGGGTCCACGGTCATGGACTTCGTGGCGGCGTCCGCGAGCGGCAGCAGCCTGGTCGGGGTGAGGCCGTCGCTCTTGACCTTCTTGATCAGGCTGGCGACGAAGGCCTGTTGGCGCTTGATGCGCCCTATGTCGGAGCCGTCGCCGATGCCGTGCCGGATGCGGACGTAGTCCAGGGCCTTCTGGCCGGAGAGGGTCTGCTCGCCCTTGGCGAAGAGCAGCCGGCCCGGTGTGGCGCGGTTGGGGTTGAGGTCCTTCTGGTGGATGTCCTGCGGGACGCAGACCTGGACGCCGCCCACCACCTCGGTCAGGCTCGCGAAGCCCTTGAAGTCGACGACGACGGTGTGGTCGACGCGCAGACCGGTGAGCTTCTCCACGGTGTTCTGGGTGCACGCCGGGTTGCCCTTGGCGGTCTCGCCGACTGAGTAGGCCTCGTTGAACATGGTGTCGGTCCGGGTCCTGGTCCAGTTCCCGTCGGGCAGTTTGCACGGCGGGATGGTGACCAGGGTGTCCCGGGGGATGGACACGGCGACGGCGTGCCGGTGGTCGGCGTATATGTGCATCAGGAACGCCGTGTCGGAACGGCCTATGTCGCCCTTGTCGCCGCCGCCCAGGGCGTTGTTGCCGCCGGTGCGCGCGTCGGAGCCGATGACCAGGACGTTCTGGCCCTTCGTCGGCGTGGCCGGCGGACGGTCCTTGGAGATGCCGTCCGCACCGAACGTGTTGATGTTGCCGCTGAGTTTGAGGTAGACCCAGCCTGCTCCGGCGCTCACCAGCACCAGCAGGGACAGGGCCGTCGCGAGGACGATCCGGACCCGGGACCCGGGGCGGCGTCCGCGGCCTCCGTCGCCGCCGGCCCGGTCGCCGCCGCCTCGATGGCGCGTCGGCGCCGTCTGCTGACTGCTGACTGTCATCTCCGCGCCTTTGTCCGGTCCAACCCGTAGGGAGACCGCCTCCGTACGGGGGGAGTTCGCCGGCCTGCGGAGGCAACCCGCGGGCCGAGTTCATCCCTCATACACAAGAGACGACGATCGACGCCTGATGGTTGTACGGTTGCGCAAGGTGGCAACTGTTTCTTACCTGCGCCGCTTTCCCCTTCCCCCCACCACGCCGCCCCCGCCTCCTCGCCCCCTTCGCCGGGCAGGAGGACGCACCGGCCCGCGGTCCTCTGTCCACCAACTGGTGGACACAGGTCCGTCCCCTCGGTCGTACCGCCCCGCCCCCGCGCCCGGAAGGCTGGAGGCATGACAGAAACAGCAGTACGGGTGCGGGGCCTGCGCAAGGCCTACAAGGACCACGTCGCCGTCGACGGACTCGACCTCGACATCCGGCGCGGTGAGATCTTCGGCATCCTCGGGCCGAACGGCGCGGGCAAGAGCACCACCGTGGAGATCCTGGAAGGCCACCGCGGCCGCGACGGCGGCGACGTGGAGGTGCTCGGCGAGGACCCGGGGCGCGCCTCGCGGCAGTGGAAGTCCCGGATCGGGATCGTCTGGCAGAACGAGGTCGTCCCCGGCGAGCTGACGGTCGCCGAGACCGTACGGCACTACGCCCGGTACTTCCCCGACCCGCACGACCCCGAGGAGATCATCCGTCTCGTCGGGCTCACCGAGAAGGCCGACTCCCGTGTCACCGCGCTCTCCGGAGGCCAGCGCCGCCGCGTCGACGTGGCCGTGGGCGTCATCGGCCGCCCCGAGCTGCTGTTCCTGGACGAGCCCACCACCGGGTTCGACCCGGCGGCCCGACGGCAGTTCTGGGACCTGATCCGGTCGCTCGCCGACGACGGCACGACCATCGTGCTCACCTCCCACTACCTCGACGAGGTCGAGGCGCTCGCCGACCGGCTGGCCGTCGTCGTCAAGGGCAAGGTCGTCGCCGAGGGCGAGCCGGCCACCCTCGGCGGCCGCGCCGGCGCACAGGCCACCGTGTCCTGGCTCGCCCCCGAGGGCCCGCGGGAGTACCGCACGGACACGCCCACCAGTGTCGTCCACGACCTCGCGGCGCACTTCCAGGGCGAGATCCCGGAGCTGACGGTCGGTCGCCCCACCCTCGAGGACATCTACCTCGGCCTCATCAAGGAGCAGGAGACAGCGGCATGACCCGGACTCTCGTCGACGCGCCCGCAGCGGGCCTGGTGCAGCCGGGCGGCGGGGGCGGCAAGCTCCCCGGTGCGTTCCGTCTCGGACTGCTCCGCGGCGGCCTGGAGATCAAGCAGTTCTTCCGGGCCAAGGAAGCCGTCGTCTTCACCTTCGCGCTGCCGATCGTCATGCTGACGATGTTCGCGTCGGTCTTCCACGACAGGATCCAGGGCGCCGGGATCACCGTCTCGCAGCTGTACGTCGCCGCGATGCTCGGCGCCGGTCTGATGTCGACCAGCTTCCAGTCCATCGGCATCGGCATCGCCACCGAACGCGACGAGGGCAACCTGCGCCGGCTGCGGGCCATGCCCATGCCGCGCAGCTCGTACTTCCTCGGCAAGCTGTGGCTGGTCCTGGCGACGGGCGTCGCGGAGACCACGCTGCTGCTCATCGCCGGTGTCGCCTTCTTCGGCCTGAAGCTGCCGGCCACACCGGGCAAGTGGTTCACCTTCGCCTGGGTGCTGCTGCTCGGCATGATCGCCTGCTCGCTGCTGGGCATCGCGATGAGCAGTGTGCCGCGCGACGCGAAGAGCGCCACGCCGATCATGATCCTGCCCTTCCTCGTCCTTCAGTTCATCTCCGGCGTCTACATCTCCATCAACAGCATGTCCGGCTGGATGCTGAAGGTGGGTTCCTTCTTCCCGCTGAAGTGGATGTGCCAGGGTTTCCGTGCGGTCTTCCTGCCCGACCGGGCCAAGGTCCTGGAGCAGGGGGGAGGCTGGGAGCTCGGCCGGGTCGCCCTCGTCCTGGGCGCTTGGTGCATAGGAGGACTGGTTCTTTGCCTGATGACGTTCCGCTGGAAGGGCCGGCGCGACGGATGACCGTGCCTTCGGCGGTCCCACAGCCGGGTGCCCCGGTCACGCACGCGTGGCGGCGGAACACCTGGCTGTGGGACATCCACTTCGGGGTGGCGCTGCTGGCGGCGGAACTCTTCGTCGCCTTCTCGCACGGACCGGAGCCATGGGTCATGCTCATGGACGGCTGGCTGCTGCTGTCGATCCCGCTGTACGCGGCCGTCGGGCGGCCCGCCCTGCACCACGACGCGGAGAACTCCCGGCGTGCCTTCGCCTTCTGCATGGGGATGGCCGTGCTCTACACACCCGCGGCGATCGTCGCGCAGGAGGCGTCCGTCGCCATGGTCGCCCTGGCGCCGCTGTCCTACCTGCTGCTGTCCCGGTTCCGGGCGATGGCGTTCCTGCTGGTGTACAACTTCGCCCCGCTCATCGGCTGGGGGGTCATGTGGTGGGACGAGCCCGGCCACATCCTGCGCACGGTGCTGATCGCCGCCGTCGTCGCCGGGTCCTCGTTGACCGTCGGCGGATGGGTGGAGAGCATCGTCGTGCAGAGCTCCGAGCGCGCGGACCTCATCCGCCAACTCGAGGAGAGCCGAGGCGAACTGGCCCGGCTGTCCGTCGCGCACGGCGCCCTGCTGGAGCGCGAGCGGCTCGCCCGCGAGATCCACGACACCCTCGCCCAGGGCTTCACCAGCCTCGTCATGCTCGCCCAGGCACTGGAGGGCGAGCTGGCCGACACCTCCGAACAGGCCCGCCGCTACGTCGACCTGATGCAGCGCACCGCCCGCGAGAACCTCGCCGAGTCCCGCTCCCTGGTCGCCTCCCTCACCCCGGCCCAGCTGGACGACGGCTCCCTGGACGAGGCCGTGCGCCGACTCGGCGAGCGGCTGGCCGAGGAGCTCGGCATCGTCGTGGACGTCCGGGTCCGCGGAACCCCGCGCCCGCTGCCGCCCGCCGTCGAGGTGGTGGCCCTGCGCGCCTCCCAGGAGGCCCTGTCGAACATCCGCAAGCACGCCCACGCCTCACGAGCCGAGCTCGCCCTGGCCTACACCCAGGGCGGCCTGGAGCTGACCGTGCGCGACAACGGCCGCGGCTTCTCGCCCACCGCCTCGGGCAACGGATACGGCCTGCCCGGCATGCGGGCCCGCGTCCGGGAGATCGGCGGCACCACGAAGCTGTCCAGCGCCCCCGGCGAGGGCACCTGCCTCACCGTACGGCTGACGGCGGGAGCCGGCCCCGACGGCGCCGACGCACTTCCCGAAGAGCTCCAGGAGACCAACCGATGATCCGGATCCTGCTCGTCGACGACCACCCCGTGGTGCGGGAGGGTCTGCGCGGCATGCTCGGCGTCCAGCCCGACCTGGAGGTCGTCGGCACCGCGTCGTCCGGCCCCGAGGGCGTCGCGCTGTGCGCGCGGCTGAAGCCCGACATCGTACTGATGGACCTGAGGATGCCCGGCGGCGACGGGGTGGACGCCACCCGGCAGATCCTCGCCGCGCACTCCGGCACCACCCGCGTCGTGGTGCTCACCACCTACGAGACCGACCGGGACATCCTGCGCGCCGTCGAGGCCGGAGCCGCCGGCTACCTGCTCAAGGACGCCTCCAGCGGTGACCTCGCGGACTCCGTCCGGGCCGCCGCGCGTGGCGAGACCGTGCTCGCCCCCACCGTGGCGGCGGCGCTCGTGTCCCGGCTGCGCGGCGGCGAGCCGGAGCGGCCACAACTGTCGCAGCGGGAGCTGGAGGTACTGCGGCTGGTGTCCGAGGGATGCACCAACTCGGAGATCGGGCGCCGCCTGTTCATCGGCGAGAGCACCGTCAAGACCCATCTGCTGCGGAGCTTCGGCAAGCTCGGGGTCTCCGACCGCACGGCGGCGGTCACCCGCGCGCTGCAGCTCGGGCTGCTGCCGACGGGCTGACCGGGCCGCCCGGCCGGTGGCCATCCGAGACCGGGCCCGCCGGGCGTCCGCGCACGGTTCCCGCCGGCCGCCGTCGTCCATCGCGTCCGGCGCCGCTGCCCCGCCCCTGCTCGCGGCGCTCAGCCCTTGCGTTTCTCCTCCGCCTTCTCGAACTCGGCCAGTGCCCAGACGCTCCACTCCTGCGACATCGCCGTGAACCGCTTGGCCCATTCCAGCGCGAGCCTGCCGTACAGGGAGAGGGGGCCGTCGTCCCATTCGGTCGCGCTGTCCATCGCCGCGTACTCGGCGTGGCGCTCCGCCGCGACCTCGGCGCGCCGCCGCAGATAGGTGCGCGCCTCGTCCGGCTCGACCGTCCCCAGCAGGAAGACGCGCAGCAGCATGTCGTTGCGGCGCTGGCCGTCCGGCGGGACCTGGACCATCCAGTGCCGCAGCTCCTCGCGTCCCGTATCGGTGATCGCATACGTCTTGCGTCCGCGCGGGCCCTCCTCCACGACCCGGATGTGTCCGGCGGCGTCGAGCCGCCCCAGGTCCGTATAGACCTGGCTCTGCGTGGCGGGCCACACGTTGGACAGCGAGGAGCGGAAGGTCCGCAGGAGGTCGTAGCCACTGGCGGGCCCGTCCGCCAGCAGGCCGAGGAGTGCGTGCTTGAGGCTCATGCACCCACCATACCCCTCGATATTCCACTCTTGACATGTCAGGGCTGGAATATCTAAGGTCGTTCCACCGGCGCCGCCCGCGGCACCGGCCCACAACCAGACCGCAGCCCAGGGGGAATACGGGTCATGTCGTATCTGCGCAGCTTCCTTCCGTGGATCGTTGTCACCGTGCTGACCGGCACCATCGATCTGCGCTATGCCGTCCTCGCCGGCCTCGCGACGGCGCTCGTCCTGATCTCCGCGGCCCGCCGCGGCGGACGCGGCTGGGACGCCATCGTCATCGAGTGCAGCGCCGCGGTGTTCCTCGCGGCCTACGCGGTCGCCGTGTTCGCCGCCCCGCACCAGACGCTTGTGCAGGACTACGGTTCGGCCGCCTCCTCCCTGTGGCTGGCACTGACCGCATGGGTCTCCCTGGCCGTCGGACGGCCCTTCACCCTCGGCATCGCCCGGACCACCGTCCCGGAGGAGCACTGGAACAGCCCGCTGTTCATCCGGGTCAACAACGTCATCACCGCGGTCTGGGCGGCCGCGTTCACGCTCTCCGGCGCGGCCAACGCCCTGCTGCACCACTACGCCCCGGACAACGGCACCGCCCGCACCCTCGTCGCGGTCGCGGGGTTCGTCCTTCCGGTCCTGTTCACCGTCCGCTACCCCGAGGCCGCCCGCGCCCGGCACCAGTCGAACGCGGCGGCCGCCAAGTGACCACCGCCGCCTTCCACCTGACGGGCAACTTCGCTCCCGTGGACGCCGAACACACGGCCCACGACCTGCCCGTCACCGGCGTCCTGCCTCCTGAGCTGACCGGCTGGTACCTGCGCAACGGCCCGAACCCGCGCACCCCGTCCGAGCACTGGTTCACCGGCGCCGGCATGATCCACGCCGTACGCCTCGAAGCGGGCCGGGCCGCCTGGTACCGCAACCGCTGGGTCCGCACGGCGAGTTTCGCCACCGGCGCCCCCGTCGACCGGCCCGACGGCAGCCGCGACCTGACGGCCGGCTCAGCCAACACCCATGTGGTGCGGCACGCCGGGCGCACCCTCGCGCTGGTCGAGTCCTCGCTCCCGTACGAGATCGAGTGCGTCGAGGACGGCCTCGACACCGTCGGCCCCTACGACTTCGGCGGCCTGCTGGACGACTCGATGACCGCCCACCCCAAGATCTGCCCGCAGACCGGCGAACTGCACTTCTTCGGGTACGGGCGGCACGCCCCGCCGTACGTCACGTACCACCGCGCCGACCGCGACGGCAATCTGATCCTCAGCCGCCCTCTCGACGCCTCCGAGGTCTCGGCGCACACGATGATGCACGACTTCGCCCTGACCAGCCGTCATGTCGTCTTCATGGACCTGCCGGTCGTCTTCGACCCGGTCAAGGCGCGCTCCGGAGGCATGCCGTACGGGTTCGACCCGGACCACGGCGCGCGGCTGGGCCTGCTGCGCCGCGA
The DNA here is from genome assembly GCF_053593975.1 of Streptomyces sp. NPDC002004. Classification (NCBI taxonomy): domain Bacteria; kingdom Bacillati; phylum Actinomycetota; class Actinomycetes; order Kitasatosporales; family Streptomycetaceae; genus Streptomyces; species Streptomyces sp. NPDC002004. The sequence continues at coordinate 676,250 of NZ_JBSFDP010000001.1, read as the reverse complement.
CGATCCGCACGGTGCGGTCCGCTGGTTCGACATCGCGCCGTGCTACGTCTTCCACACGCTCAACGCCCACGAGGACCCCTCCGGGCGGATCGTGCTGCACGTGGTCCGCTATCCGCACCTGTGGTGGGCCGGACACGGGCGCAGCGAGGCGTCCCTGTGGCGCTGGACCGTCGACCCGGTTGCCGGGACGGTCGCCGAGGAGCAACTGGACGACCGTCCCTGCGAGTTCCCGCGCATCGACGACCGCCTGGCGGGGCTCGACGCCTCGTACGGCCATGTCACCGACGCCGGGGACCCCGCCCAGAGCCGGCGCGGCGCCGTCATCCGCTACGACCTGCACACCGGGGCCCGGGCCGTCCACGAGTTCGGCCCCGGCCGCACCCCCGGCGAGGCCGCGTTCGTCGCCCGTCCCGGCGCCCCGGACGGCGCGGGCTGGCTGCTGACCTTCGTCCACGACGCGACCACCGACCGCAGCGACCTCGTCGTCCTGGACGCCATGCACCCGTCCGACCCGCCGGTCGCCACCGTCCATCTGCCCTGGCGCGTCCCCCACGGCTTCCACGGCAACTGGCTGCCCGACCCGGATGCGAGCGCCTGACCCCCGCCCGGCGCGATGCCCCGTCCTCCGGCCGGCCGGTCGCTCCGATCCACCGGCCGGCCGAGGACGGGACTGCCGCGGTCAGGAAGGCTTGGTCGCCGATACCGCGGTGACGGTCACCTTGTTGTCGCACTCGGCGAACTGGCCGTCGCTCAGCGCGACCTGGTGCCACCCCGAACCCGGCAGGCCGACCACCATCGTGGGGTAGACCTTCGGAGTCGCACCGGACTTGCAGTAGCCGTCGCCCTCGCCCTGGACCTGGACGAAGGTCAGCTTCACCCATGCCTTGCCACCCGGGGCGACCCGCACCGGCGACGCCGTTCCGGTGGGCGTCCCCGACAGTGGCGAGTTGTGGTCCGGGGAACCGTTGCCGGCCCCCGCCACCGACGGGTGGCCGTTCAGGATGCACGGCTGACCGGAGACGTTGGTGAACTCGACGATCGCCGCACCGGTTCCCGTGCCGGCCGGGCGGTCGGCAGCCTGATATGCGGCTGCCTTCACGCTGTCCGCCGCGCACGTCTTCACGGCGCCGCCGGACGAGCCGGATCCGGAGGAGGCGGAGGCGGTCGCCTTCGGGGTCGTCGCGGACGTGCCGCCCGTGGCGGGCTTCGAGGCGGCGGGGTCCGCAGAGCCCGCAGAACCGGCACGCGATTCCGAGGTGCTCGGCGCACTCGACGGCGACCCGGCCGCCCCCGTGTCACCGCCGTCCGGCCCGCACCCGGTCACCATCAGCGCGGCCGAGGCCGCGACCACCGCCAGCACGGTTCTGCGGACGCCGTTCGTGTACTGCATCGTGTCCCCCCGAAGTAGGTCGCACGGGGCGCGGCCCTTGCCGGCCCCGCCGATGCAGACAGAGCCGGCGAGCACGGGGTTGTCCCGGTCGAGCAGCTGTGACGCAGCGGTGACAGTTCCGGCCCTCCGGGCCGACTTCGGCGTGACCCTCCGGGCCGATGTTTCCACGCCGGAACCCCTGGCACGGACGCAGAAGAAGCCGCGCAGAAGAGTTCACGCAGAAGAACTCACGTACAAGGACGCAGGTACAAGGACGCAGGTACAAGGACGCAGGTACAAGGACGCAGGTACAAGGACGCACGTACAAGAGCTCACGCAGAAGAGCTCACCAAGAGCAGGGGGATCCGTCACCTGGCGAGGAAGCCGGGAGCCGTGGACACGAGCCGGACCTGCCTGGAGGAGCGGAGAGGGCCGCGCAGTCATGGCTCGACGGGTGCGGCCCCGTCGGCTACCCGGCGTCCGGCCACTCGGCCCCCCACAGCGGCGCCGGCTCCCCGGTCTCCTGCCGCGCCGCGCTCCGGGCGTTCTCGTCGCGCACCGCGGTCAACCACGGCCACAGGTCCGGCAACGGCTGCTCGGAGCACGCCAGACGGTGCTCGATCCGGCATCTCTGGGACGGTTCGGGAGGGCACACGCCGTACACCGTCACCCGTCCGTCCGACAGCACGATCCACCGATGCCCGGCCGGCACCAGATGCGCCAACACCGTCAACTCCGGTTCCAGCAGCACCCAGTCGTGCTCCAGCGTCAGCACTCGTTCCTGCGGCAGTCCGCAGAACCGGCACCGGAACCGCCCGCCGCCGATACGCCGTGTCCGCTCCTCGGAAACCCCCATGGGGCAAGAGTCCGCAGACGCAGGTCGTATGCGTAGCACGCGAACCGGACGGGACGCACGGGACCGGGCGGCGCCATCGTGACGACAGACGCACCGGCAGGTGCATGCTGCAAGAAAGGGACGCGGACGGCCGGGCCGAAACCCGCACCCGCGGAACTGCGCCCCAGCGGGCAGCCGACGCGCTCGCACGGTGCTCACCCGCGCCGTGCGCCGGCCCTCAGGCACCGGGGACAGTGCCGTCGGGCGGGAAGCGGCCGCTTGCCACGTCCCTTCGAACCCGGGCCGGTGCGGTGCATCGCAAGGCGGCCGACAGCGTCGTACTGGGCCGTACTCGGCTGATTGGCCCACGAAGCGAGGTGCTGTGCCGGGCGTCGCGCGCGTCGGAGGTCTTCGACCTGTGATCATGGAGCGTTCGTTGAAGGTGATCGACAAGGAGCTCCAGGTCGTGGGGGCGACGTGTCGCCGCCTTGTGACGCCCGCGGGAACGCACTGTAGGTGATGTGGTGAACTGGTTGGCCTCGCTACCGACGCTGGTATTGGTTGCGGGCTGGCTCTTCCTTGCCCTACTGGTCGCGGCGGTGGCGCGGGTCGGCGTCCGGGCGCTCGTACCGGTCGGGGAGCAGGATCGGGTGCACCAGATCGCCATGCCCCTGATGCCCACACTCGGCGCTGCCTTCGCGATCTTTGCGGCACTCTCACTGGCCAGCGAGGCCAGCTACCTGCGGGCAGCAGAGGGGTTGGTGAGCGACGAGGCGGCCGCAGCCTCCCGCCTGGCATGGTCGGCGACAAGTCCGCGGGTCCAGTCGGAGCCGATCCACAAGGCACTGCTGGACTACCTGCAGGCCACGCGTGCCGGGGAATGGGAGGGTGCGGCCGCGGCGTCCGGTGACGACCCGGCCACCGCCCGTGCGATCGCACGGCTGGAGCGGAGCGTGCGTGCCGAGGCGGCCCGGCCCGAGCTGGGAACCCCGGCGAGCACGGAGCTGCTGGTTTCCCTGGACAGCGTCACCAGTAGTCGTCGCGCACGCATCGCGGCCGCCTCGCGCGAAGCACCCGCGCTCTACGTCGTCACGCTTGTGGCCGGCGGACTGGCCTTGATCGTGAACGCGGGCGCACTCGTCTTCCGCAGCAGCCTGCGAACGTCACTGCTCGTTCTGGGCGTTGCGAGTGTGGTCGGGCTGAGTCTGGCGTTGTTCTTCGCGCTGACCGCGCCCTGGAGTGGACCGTTCACCGTGAGTGGGCATCCAGTCGACGTCATCATCGGGGACCTGAAGTCCGGTTTCTTCGACGGCGGGTCCTAGGCGGGCCCGCTTCGGGAGTTGGCGCGGCGGCCACCTACGCCCGCTGCAGCGAGGGGCAGCTGCCGGAACTGAAGCAGCGACTCGAAGCCGCGGGCGATCTCCCGGAGGTGCCGGGCGCCGGCTGACCCCCCGGTCCAGAAACTTCGACACGTATTCGACACAGCCACCCGCGAAAACCCGGTGACAGCCGGACAGTGCCGACCCCACCGCATATTCTCCGAAAGCCTTCATTCCGCTGCATGGCAGCCGCGGGGAGTGAGGACTGTAGGCAAAGCAGCCGTGGCTGGTGCATCGATGCGGGACATGGGGGACGGGCCTCAGGGTTCGGCCGGTTCCGCCCCAGTGACCGTTTGCCGTTGTCCCGGGATGGCTGCAATTGGAGCTTGCCGGGCATCGTCGGTCATGCAGCTTTATTTATACGGAGAAAACCGTGCGAAAACCACAAGGGTGTCTTGCGAAGCGGCAGTAACGGGTGGCATTCTGTGCACCGCAGGGCCGACCACCCTGCACGAGATATAAACGGGAGGCGATGGAATGAGATTTAGGCGTGCCATAACAGCGGCCTGCATTACCGTGGCGGTAGGGGCAGCGCCGCTATTTCTTGCGACGCCGGCGAGCGCTACCCCCAAGCAGTGCGAACATTACCTTGCCAGCAAAGGGTATACGGTGGGCCCGAAGGTGAAGCAGGCATGCTCGGTCGTGATGGGCTTTCCGAACCCCGATAGTCCTTGCGCCAATGCACTCGCCCGACTCGGCGTAAAGGCGGAACACCGAAAGCGCGCGTGCGAATTGCGGCATCATAACCCTTAGCATCTCGGTGTCGGACCCGACCGACGCGTAGCGCCCCCTGGCGAGCGAATCGTCAAGGGGCGCTGCGTAATTCAAGGCACCGCACAGACGCCTGGACGGCTCCGTAAATGCTTCGAGGGTTGACTGTGGAGCCTGTGTTGCGTGTGGTGCGGGGTCAGATGCTGGGGTCGGTGAGGTAGAGGCCGCAGGCGCAGGCGAGGGCGTCTTCGGGGGTGCCGGCGAAGCCGCTGGTGGGCAGGATGGCGTCCTGGTACTCATCGGTGCTCGCGAGGTAGACGGCGAAGCCCCAGGTACTGGCGGCTCCGCCGTAGCGCGGACGCATCTGTTCGCCGTCATTCAATCGAGGCGTTTGACAGCGAATCCAGTCGTTCAGGCTTCCTTGTCAGCGAACCGGGTCGCTCTTCGGCCCGATGCCTTTGATCCTGGTCGGAGTTCCGTCCGGGGCGAACGAGTGGTGGAAGGTGAAGGCGTGCGGCGCGGAGCCGTGGTCGTGGAGGTGTTCCAGCCTGGAAACCCCGTCCTGCCAGGTGGGTATCACGCCGTCGGAGACCCACCAGCACACGTAATTCGGGTGTCCTGTCCTCTCGAACCAGTCGTAACGCCTGTTCAGCGTCTCACGGTGCAGACCGGTGTAGACGGCGTCGAAGGCGGGGCTCAGGTCGGTCCAGAGTGAGAGGGTCGTGGCCAGGGCGGTGGCTTCCACCGTTCGGCCCTTGCCGTACCAGGTCGGTACGGCGAACTCTCCCCATGCACCCCAGTCCGCCTCGAAGAGCATGCCCCGGTCACCGCCCGCCGCTTCAGCACGCGCGAGGTATCCGGGGTGCTGACTGATCTTCCGGTAGACGGCTTCACCAATGTCGTAGAACTCGTTCGTGAGAGGTGCGGGATCGGCGAGAGGTGACTTCAGGACGCCGAATGTGTACAGAGCAAGATGGGGCATGCGTCTCTCCCTGGTTGGGGGTGCCTGGTGTGGACCCGGTTCGGCGGCTTACGCACGGGGGCGAGGATTCGTGGGGCGTGACCAACTCATCCCGTCGCGGGTGGCTCAGCCTGAAGGAACTCCTGTGCGACCGTGGGCGATCGCCGAAGACCAGGTGAAGGTAGCTGCCTCTGCGGCCCATGTCGAAGTTGCGTTTTCCCTGTCCAAGTGGCCTCTTGCACCGGTCATTGCGGGGGCTGGGGCGGTGGCGGGCGGGGCAGGCGAGTGCCGCCGAGCGTGTGCGGTTGAAGAAGACGGCCTACGGCCACAAGACCGAGCACCGGCTGCGGGTGCGTGCACAGGTGGTGCTGCACGCCTCGCGTGGACGCTCCAACGAATGCATCGCCCGGGAGACGGGGCTGCATTTGGACACCGTGCCCCGCTGGCGTGGCCGGTTCGCCCAGGCGGGCCTGCCCGGGCTCAAAGACCGTCAACGCTGCGGCCGTCCCGCCTCGTTCACACCGCTGAAGGCCGCCGAGGGCAAGGCGCTGGCCTGCCGGCCGCCTGCCGAGAGTGAAGTACCGCGGCCGGAGGAAGCCGTGGCGATGTACGTGGACGACGTCACGCTGCCTCCCGAGGATGCGGAAGACCAGTGGTGCGACCTGCTGTTCCACACCGCGCAACCGGAGGTCGGAAAGAACTGGACCGACGACGGGCAGGTCCACGAAGAGCGCGGGTTGAAGGGGCGAGCCGAAGACGACACTCGAGCCGTGCCGGGTCCGTCTGCGCTGACGAGGATCCTGCGGGAGCACATCAAGGCGGAGGACCTTAAGCCCGGCGACCACCCCTTCCGGGGCGAGTTCGGAGGGATCCTCGCCGGGTCCGTCACCCGTCGGGCCTGGGGGACGGCTCGTAAGGCCGAGCTGGCCGAGCGGGAGTACGAGTCGCCCATGGGGCGACGGATCTACGACATCAGGCACACCCGCCTGACGAAGTGGATCAACGACGGCATCCCGCCGGCCCAGGTCGCCTACGGGGCGGGCCACAGCGTGCCGCCACTCCTGCTGGCGTTCTGCGCCGGCTGCATCGAGGGGCAGCTCCCGGACCTCAAGCGCCGATTGGAGGCGCAGGGGGACCTCCCGGAGCTACCCGAAGGGGAGTGACCGGCTCGGAGGTACGTCTCCGCGTATTCACCGCAGCCACCCGCAGAAACCCGGTGACACCCGGACAGCGCCGGACCCTCCCATGATCACCGGGGGAGCGGTCGGACGCTTACGCCTCCGCTACGCCCACCCGCTAGGGTCCCCGCCACCAGCAAAAAGGCCCTCCGGGCAGGAGGGCCGATCAGTCGAGCACACTGTGCGCCCCCGGCAGGACTCGAACCTGCGGCCAAGCGCTTAGAAGGCGCTTGGTGCGTCGCGTGGGGCACTCCCTCTGACCTGCACCGTTCCCCCACGCTGGCGCCCCGTCGGCCAGCCCTCGACAGGCATTCGACAGGGCCCGGGGTTCGCTACGGCCGAGGGTAGGCCTCGGGGTCAACTCCTGCCTCGGGCTTCCTGGAGAAGCTCACATAGACGGGGTACTCAGGATCGCCCACCTGCATGAGAGCGAAGAGATCCAGATCGTGGTTGGCGAACCGGTGCAGATACTGCAGGAACAGCTCCAGCTCCGCGTCAGACAGCCGTTCGTCGTGCCTCTCATTGCGCATGTGTGAACGATACGAGCCGGGATCGAGAGGTTGACGCGGAGCCGTCCTGCTAACGGCTGATGGGGATCTCGTAGACGATCTCGCAGTGAGCGGCGGCAACGACGATGTCCGCCGTCTCCACGGGGCGTCCCTGGTCGCTGTAGTACGTCCGCCGGATGTGCGTGACGAGTGCGGCCTTCTGGATGCCCAGGAGTGACGCCTCCTCAGCGGTCGCCTGCCGCGGCTCCGGGGGAGAAGCCCATGGCTCTGACCAGCTCGGACGCAGTGGGCTTCTGTCGTTGTTGGTTGGCGTCGGGTGACCTTGGACGGCCCAGGGACGTTCCAGAGGCCACGCCGGACCGCTGTTCCCGGGAGCACCGCCTTAGGAGTTCGATTCCGAGCGCGGCCCAGAGGTGTCAACGCGTGGTCGGATCGGATGTGCTGAGCCGCGCAAGGACGTCCACGTCCGGCACTGTTGATGTCACCCGTGGATGTCAGCCGAACTCAGCGCTTCTTGCGGATCTTGCGCTTCAGCCCATGACATACCGCTGCGTACCGTGGGTCCGCCGTCGGCCTGCCGTCAGTTTCGTGGGTTCATGGCGCTTGCTATCGCATCATCTAGGTCAAGTCGCTTTTCCCCCACGCTCGTCCATGCTGCCAAGCGCTTTTCCTGAGAGTCGAGGTCCTGGTTTAGATTCTTCGTGATCGCTTCGCATGCGTTGTTGATAAACCATGCTTTGTCGGCCACGTCCCTGTGCGGAAGGGAACGGACCAGGTTGTAGCCGTTATGGACCAACTGGTCGGCGCGCTTCAGATTTTCGAGGTCAAAGGGGTCAGCTCTAAGGCATCGGCGGAACTCGTCCAGCGAAGCCTGGAAGGCCGCGTAGTAAGGAAGCGTGGTCTGCATGCGAGCAGTAGCGGCCGCCATCTCTGCGCTGAACCGTGTTGCGGCGTCTGCCATCTCTGCGCTGGATCGTGTTGCGGCGGCTGCTATTTCTGCGCTGGACCTTGCTCCTCGCCCCGCTAGGATCCCACCGATGTAAGCACCCCCTAACGCGCCTGCACAGCCCACTCCTGCGACGATCAAAGCCAGTCCCTCGCCCATGGCAAACGGTCTAGCACGACGCGTAGGTCGGTGGAGCCTCAATGACCAAGTCAAGGGGCTGGCCTTGTCTAGAGCGCCAGTTTGGAAGATCGCGTACGCGGATGGGTGCTGGCCAGGCGAGACGCTGACCTGCTCGTTTCCTGTGCGGTCGCCGCGACTCCCCCGCTGTTCCCCGTGCAGTCCCCTCGCTTCGGGCACGCAAGGGGCGCGGTACCTCACTGCCGCACGGTGCGCCGGTTACGCCTCCGGCGCGTGCTGGCCGTGGCCGCCGCTCGCAATGATCGAATAAATCGGACCATATCGCAACGTCCGTGACATGTACCGCACTTGGTGTACTCGCTCACATTTGGTGATCGCGTACTCACAGAATTGGTATAGACAAGTGACCTGGATCACGTGCTATCACTGCTGGTACGCGGGAAGATCTTTCGCCCGTAGTCCCGCCGCGAGGCAGAAAGGGGGCGGCTTACCTGAACGCAAACTGGTGGGTAGACCTGTTCGTGGGATTCGGTTCCCAAGTGATCCACGACGTGTTCACGTGGCTGGTGCACACGATCCAGAGTCACTGATGGTCAGGCTCTGAGTCCCATGGGGTCCTCTGGCGCGGCGCAACGATCCCCCGCTTGGTGGACGAAGGGCGGTAGGGCAGTAGGGCGGTGCAGGTCGGGGAGCGAGCTGTTCTCCGGCCTCACTGTTGTCCGGGGTATCTCGGAGCGAACGTGGGCCCAGGGGGCTGTCCTCGCGCTCGGATGACCACGTTCTCCGGAGGCTGTGGGCCGCTGGGCGACGGTGTGCGGGATGGGAGCCCCCCCACATCCGCCACGACGGACCCGCGGTCGGCGATGGCGCCCCCTCCATCCCGGTGCTGGCCGATCCCCCGCCGGAGGCACTGTTCTGACCGCCGCATACGCGGTGTTCGACTCATGGCCACCGGCCCTATCCACCAGTGGGCGCGCGTCGGCGCAGCGCGCGCGGAGCGGGCCGGAGGCAGGAGCGTCGCGCGGAGCGGAGCCGGGAAGCGCGCCCGGCGGAGCGGAGCGCAGCCGGGTGCCTTGATGAAGTAGGGAAAGTCTTATCCCGCTGGGATGAGGTGCTTGCCGTCGTGGCTCCGCACGTGGAGGCCTGTGCTCTCCAAGGCATCCAGGACTCTGATCGCGAAGACCTCGGGCATGTGCTCGCTGACTTCCTCGGGCGCGGGCCAGGAGACAACTGTGGGCTCGCTTGAGGTGCGTTCGGTGCCGCCGGAGGGCTTGCAGAGGAAGACCAGGGCCGCGATGCCGTCAGTGTCGCCGTGCTCCTGGCGGCCTGCGCCCGATGCATCGAGGGCCAGCTGCCCGACCTGAAGAGGCGGCTTGAAGCTGCCGGTGATCTCCCCGAGCGGCCGCCCGCCGGCTGATCCCTCGGGCACAGAACTTCGACACGTATTCGACACGGCCACCCGTGAAAACCCGGTGGCAGCCGGACGGCGCCGGACACTCCCCATGATCGCAGGCAGGAGCGCCCAACGCTTACGCTTCCGCTACGCCCCACCCGCTAGGGTCCCCGCCACCAGCAAAAAGGCCCTCCGGGCAGGAGGGCCGATCAGTCGAGCACACTGTGCGCCCCCGGCAGGACTCGAACCTGCGGCCAAGCGCTTAGAAGGCGCCTGCTCTATCCACTGAGCTACGGGGGCCGGGTGGTGGCCGGTGGCCTGGAGCCCGATGCGGGGGCGGTCCGTGACCTCGCCGGGGACAAGGATAGGGCTCCCAGGTCCTTACCCCCGACGCTTCACCGTCGCGCCGCGATGTGGAGGTTCGGTGAAGCGGTCCTGATAATCGCAGGCAGGTGCGAATCCCGCATCGCTTTTGACGTCTCGCGCCCCGGGTGTTGTGCACTCGTTATGCCTGCGCCCCAGTCGTCCCTTCCGTCCCGTACGCCGATCGGCGCGCAGGGCCCGCATATGCTTCAGAAAGTCACCAAAATTGGGCATTCTTCGCATGTGGTGACCTTGGACGTACGGCCTCAGCTGCTCGACGCACTCTCCGCCCTGCGCGACCGTGTCGCCGCCGCACGCTTTCCGCTCCCCCTGCCGGGGGCGCCCCGCGCGCGTGCCAACCGGGACGAACTGCTCGCACAACTCGACGACTACTTGGTGCCCCGACTGAAGGCACCCGACGCGCCGCTGCTCGCCGTGGTCGGCGGTTCGACGGGGGCCGGCAAGTCGACCCTGGTCAACTCACTGGTCGGACGGCCGGTCAGCGAGGCCGGGGTGCTGCGGCCCACGACCCGCACTCCTGTGCTCGTCTGCCATTCGGATGACCATCACTGGTTCAGCGGCATGCGCGTACTGCCCGACCTCACGCGTGTCTGGGTGCCTCACCAGGACCCCTCGGTGACCACCGTGGGCGGCAGCATCGACGAGGGCCTCGTGGCCGGCGGCAGACGCGGCGACACGAAGGAGCGGCTGCTGCGGATCGAGACCGCCGACTCGCTGCCCCGGGGCCTCGCCCTCCTCGACGCCCCCGACATCGACTCCCTCGTCACCGAGAACCGCGTCCTCGCCGCCCAGCTGATCTGCGCCGCCGACGTCTGGATCATGGTCACCACCGCCGCCCGGTACGCGGACGCGGTGCCCTGGCATCTGCTGCGTACCGCCAAGGAGTACGACGCGACCCTGGTCACCGTTCTGGACCGGGTGCCCCACCAGATCGTCTCCGAGGTCTCCCGGCACTACGCCGCCCTGCTCACCAAGGCGGGCCTCGGTGAAGTCCCGCGCTTCACCGTGCCCGAGCTCCCCGAGTCGACCGGCGGCGGCGGGCTCCTGCCCGCCAGCGCCGTCGCGCCGCTGCGCGCCTGGCTCGTCCAGCGCGCCCAGGACCCCGCCGCCCGCTATCACGCCATCGGCCGTACCGCCGCCGGAGTCCTCGACTCCCTCCGGGCGCGCATGCCCGAACTCGCCGCCGCACTCGCCGCCCAGCACGCAGGGGCCGTACGTCTCACCACGGCCGTGGAGGAGGCGTACGAACGCGAGCACACGCGCGTGGCGGGACGGCTGAAGGCCGGGGCCGTGCTCTCGGGCGACGCCCTGAAGCGCTGGCGCAGCTATCCCCTCGACTGCGGGGCGGCCGAACTCCTCGACGCGCTCGTCGAGAGCCTGTCGTCCGTGCTGCTGTGCGCCGTCACGGCCGCCGACGAGTACATCGACGAACGCTGGCGCCGTGAGCCGGGCGGCAAGGCCCCCGGTCTCACGGGCCGGGACCCCGATCTGGAGAGCGCCGAGCACCGGATCGGACTGGCGGTACGGCGGTGGCGGCGCGTCCTCGAGGAGCACGCCGAGGAGGAGGTGCGCCACCTCGACAAGACCGTCGCGCCCGACCCCGAGGTCATCGCGGCACTCCTCGCCACCACGCTGCTGGCCGGGCGCCGGGCCCGTGCGGCGGGCGAGAATCTCGCCGAGCGCATCGGGGCCCAGGGAGCGCTCCGGCTGCGCGAACGGGGCGGGCAGTTGCTCGGCAGCTACGTCGAGAAGGTGCTGCACGCCGAGAAGGAACGGCGCCTTGCGCCCCTCGACGCCCTCGCCGTCCATTCCGAGCCCCAGGCCGAACTCATCGCCGCGCTGTCCGTACTGCAGAAGGAGAGGTGACCGCGGTGACTGCCATGACCGATCACCCGGATCACACCAACCCCTCGGACCACAACGGCCCCGGGCGGGAGGAGAGCCAGGAGGGCCGACAGGGGCCGGGCTCTCCCGAGCGGACCGGAGGTGCCGGGGCCGAGGACGGCGGCGGGAACGAAGGCGCCGACGACGAGGGCGTCGACGGCGGGGGAGCCGATGGCGGGGGACGCGCCGGTGCCGGTGACGCCGAAGGCGCAGATGACCACGGCCGCGCCGCCGAGCGGGCTTCGTACGACGGCTCCGATGCGCGGCGGGCTTCGTACGACGGCTCCGATGCGCGGCGGGCTTCGTACGACGGTTCCGAGCTGCCGCACGATGCCCGCGAGAGGGCGGCCCACGGCAGCACGCAGGAGATGGTGCGCGGCACGGGTCACCGGCCGTCCGCCGACGCCGACCGCGCCGAGCCGGACCGGGGCGACGCCCCGCCCACGACCCCCGAGGGCGCCACCGAGCACCCGCGGGCGAGCGAGGGGACTCCCCACGGGGCGCCCCATGCTCCCGCACCGGACCACGCCGCATCGCGCCCGTACACGAACGGCACGACGCGGCCGCGCGACGACGGACGTGGCAACGGACCTCAGGCGGCGCCGGCCGACCGTCCCCGCGGCACCGCAATCCATCGCGGCCAGGCGGCCGCGCCCCACGGCTCTTTCGCCGACTACTGGGACGACGGCCTGATCGCCCGTCGGATCTCCGAGGAGGACATGAACGACGCCCGCACCGGAACCATGGCGGGGGGCGTCCGGTTCACCGCGCCGGCCCCCACCCCGCCGGCTCCCACCACGGTCGTGTACGACGGCCCCCTGCGTACCCGCCTCGACGCCCTGCGCGAACTCGTCGGCCTCTCCCGCACCCGCCTCGACAGCGGCACGCTCGCCGAGGCCGGGCGGGTGCTCGACGAGGCCGCCGCGCGGCGCAGGCTCTCCGACCGGCACACCGTCATCGCGCTCGCGGGCGCCACGGGCAGCGGCAAGTCGACGCTGTTCAACGCGCTCGCCGGAGTGACCATCTCCGACACCGGCGTACGTCGCCCCACCACCTCGCAGCCGATCTCCTGCACCTGGACCGACGGCGCGTCCGGGCTGCTCGACCGGCTCGGCATCCCCGGACGGCTGCGCCGCAGACCGTTGCGGGACCCCGACGCGGAGGTACAGCTCGAGGGGCTCGTGCTGATCGACCTCCCCGACCACGACTCGGCATCGGTGGAGCACCGCGCCCAGGTGGACCGCGTGCTCGCGCTGGTGGACGCGGTGATCTGGGTCGTCGACCCCGAGAAGTACGCCGACGCGGCCCTCCACGAGCGCTATCTGCGGCCCATGGCGGGCCACGCGGAGGTCATGTTCGTCGTCCTCAACCAGGTGGACCGGCTGCCCGGCGACGCGGCCCACCAGGTCCTCGACGACCTGCGCCGCCTCCTGGACGAGGACGGCATCGCCCTGGGGGAGTACGGCGAATCCGGCATGACCGTGCTCCCGGTGTCCGCGATGACCGGCGAGGGCATGAGCGAACTGCGCGAGGTGCTGGATCAGTTCGTGACCGAGCGGAGCGCCGCCGTCCGCCGTATCGAAGCGGACCTGGACGCCGCCGCGGACCGGCTGCGGCCCCTCTACGCGGCCGGACGGCGGTCCGGGCTCACCGAGGACGCGCGCGAGCGGTTCTCCGACCGGCTCGCGGAAGCCGTCGGCGCGACCGCCGCCGGAGAGGCGGCCGAGCGCGCCTGGCGCAGGAACGCGAGCAAGGCCTGCGGCACGCCATGGCTGCGGCTGTGGCGGTGGTACCAGGACCAGCGCACGCCGGACGCCCTGCGCCCCGCCCCGCAGTCACCGGCCGAGGACGAGACCACCGCCCGCCAGCGCGTCGAGCAGGCGGTGCGGACCGTGGCCGAGCAGGCGGCGTCGGGGCTTCCCGCGGCCTGGGGCCAGGCCGTGCGTGAGGCTGCGGCCCGCGGCGCCAAGGGGCTGCCCGAGGCTCTGGACGAGATGGCCGTCAAGGCGGGGGTGCCCGCCGGGCGTCCGCCGCGCCCCGGCTGGTGGCCGCTCGCCGTGCTGGTCCAGGCGTTGATGACGATCGTCCAGATCGTCGGCGGGCTGTGGCTGGTGGGGCAGATCGTCGGTGTCAGCGCGCCCAACCTGGGCGTCCCCGTGCTGCTCATGCTGGCGGGCATCATCGGCGGGCCGTGCGTCGAGTGGCTGTGCAGGGTGGCGGCCCGCGGCCCTGCGCGAAGATACGGGCTCGAGGCCGAGCGCCGCCTGCACGAGGCGGCGGCCTCGTGCGGCAGGGCCCGGGTGCTGGATCCGGTGGCGGCCGAGCTGCTGCGGTATCGGGAGGTACGGGAGCAGTACGTACGGGTCGTGGGGACCCCGGCCGGTTCGTCGGCGAGGGCGTCGGCACCGGCGCGGGCGCGCTGATGAGCCCGTCGACGGGCGGGCAACACCCCGATCGAGTGGTGGAGTTGTCCACAACCGACCGGTAGTCCACGGGCCTCAGCGGGCTCGTCCCGGCGGATGCAGTCTGGCATCGCAGCGCCTCGCAGGGCCCCACAGCCCGGCGGAGCGCGGATGCAACGGATGCAGCCGTACGGGACGGGCCCGTCGGCGTATGGCCCGGGAGGGGATCGGGATGAACGAGACGATGGTGACGGTGGTCGGGAACGTGGCGACGCGGCCGGTGTTCCGCGAACTGCCGACGGGGTCGGTGGCGCGGTTCCGCCTCGCGGTGACCTCGCGGCACCGCGACCGGGCATCGGAGGCCTGGGTGGACGGGCACACCAACTTCTTCACGGTGTGGGCCTGGCGCGCACTCGGCACGAACGTCGCGGCCTCGGTGGGCGTGGGCGACCCGGTCATCGTGCAGGGGCGGTTGAAGGTGAAGACCGAGCAGCGGGAGGGGCAGCCCTGGATGTCGGCGGACATCGACGCGACGGCCGTCGGGCACGATCTGTCCCGCGGTACGTCGGCGTTCCGCCGCCCGGCCCGCTCGGAGACCGCGCAGGCGGAGCCCGGCTTCGCGGCGGAGTCCGGCTTCGGGACGGAGCCGAGGTTCGAGCAGGACCCGCCGGGCGTTCCGGAGACGGCGGGCGGCGGTGCCGTGGGCGTGGGTGCCGGTGCGGCGGCGGGGGCGTCCCCGCCGCGGCGGCGAGCGAGGAAGTCGGGGACACCGGAGCCGTCGGAAGCGGCCGAAGTCGCCGTGCCGGTATGACGGCAGCGCTCGTCGGCTGTCACTGACTGTGCGTCACCATGTCGCGAGTGCAACCGAACTGACATGACGTCACAGGGTCCGATCCGCGGCTTATCGACGAATGCGTGCAGTGGATTTGTCGATAAGCCCGGCCGCGGACTCATTTCCGCGATAACGATTGCGAGTCGGATCGGTTATCCGCTGGTATGACTGGGGATCCTGTTGCGCCGCACTTCTAGGATGCCGGTTCATAGCTCACGGGGCATCTGATTCTGCTGGTGGGACCCCAACCCCCCATGTCAACGGGGCCCGCCCGAAGGGGAATTCTGTGTTTTCTGCGTTCTCTGTCAAGGCGCGAGGTGCTGCCCGCCTCGCTGCCGCGACCGCGATATCCGGCCTCCTCGCCGCCGGGACCGTCGCCTTCGCGGGTGCGGCGGCCGCCGACGAAGCCCCCCAGCAGCGGGGCGGCGCGACCGCCACCCTGGGCGGGCTCAAGACCTACGGCGAGGCCGTCATACACGACCACGGCAAGGACCAGCGCGTGCCCGCCGGTCTGTTCGAGATGTCCGTGGACGACGGCGGCATGCTGCAGACCTACTGCATCGACATCCACAACCCGACGCAGAAGGACGCGAAGTACCAGGAGACCTCCTGGAGCGGCACGTCGCTGAACGGGAACGCCGACGCCGGCCGGATCCGCTGGATCCTGCAGAACTCCTACCCCCAGGTGAACGACCTCAACGCGCTGGCGAAGAAGGCCGGCGCCGCCGCCCTGACCGAGGAGGACGCGGCGGCCGGCACGCAGGTGGCGATCTGGCGCTACTCGGACGGTGCGCACGTGGACGCGCTCGACCCGAACGCCGAGAAGCTGGCCGACTACCTCCAGAAGCACGCGCAGAACCTGGCCGAGCCCAAGGCGTCGCTGACGCTGGAGCCGCCGGCGGTCTCCGGGCACCCCGGGGAGAAGATCGGCCCGGTCACCGTGCACACCGACGCGGACCAGGTGACGGTGGCACCGGGCCCCGACGCCATCGCGAGCCAGGTGAAGGTCGTCGACAAGAAGGGCAAGCTGGTCCAGTCCGCGGTCAACGGCAGTGAGCTCTTCTTCGACGTCCCCAAGGACGCGGCGGACGGTTCCGCGTCGCTGACGGTCCAGGCGTCGACGACCGTGCCGGTCGGCCGCGCCTTCGCCTCGGAGACCCGCAGCCAGACCCAGATCCTCGCGGGCTCCAGCGAGTCGACGGTGTCGGCGGTCGCGACGGCGAACTGGGCCGCCAAGGGTGCGATTCCCGCACTGTCCGCGCAGAAGAACTGCGCCAAGGGCGGCGTGGACATCACGGCGAGCAACTCGGGCGACCAGCCGTTCGCCTTCGAGCTCATGGGCGCCAAGCACACCATCGCCGCCGGGAAGTCGCAGACCGTGACGATCCCGCTGCAGGAGGACCAGGCCTTCGACTTCACGATCAAGGGACCGAACGGCTTCGAGAAGCGGTTCAAGGGCGTGCTCGACTGCAAGACCCAGGGCGGCGGCAGTGACAGCGGGCAGCCGTCGTCCGCGCCCAGCCCGGCCTCGGCCGGCGGGTCCACCGGTGGCACCGACCTCGCCGAGACCGGCAGCTCCAGCGCCACGCCGGTCATCGCGGGCATCGCGGTGGTGCTGGTCGTGGTCGGCGGCGCGGCCGTGTTCTTCCTGCGCAAGAAGAAGACCCCGACCGGGGAGTGACGACGGCGTCACGGAGTGGCCGCACGGTGACTCCATGACGGCGAAGGCCCCGGCCCGCCCATGGCGACCGGGGCCTTCGCCGTGCCCGTCGGCCGTGCACGCCGCCCCGCGGCAGGCACCCGCGGTCGCTCCGGACGGCCCCGCGCCGAGCCCGGCGGCCACCTCACGCTGTCGTGCGCCCTGTCCGGTGGCCGCTCCGTGTCTCCGCGGCGATGCCGGGCAGTCGCTCCGTGCCCCCCGTCGGCCTGCCCCGTGGCCGCCCCGCGCACCCCGGGCCGGGCGACTGCATCCCCTCGCCGCGCACCCCCGGCCCGGCGCCTGCGACCCCCGCCGCGCCCCCGCACGCACGTCACGTCAGGTTGTGACCCTCCGCACCCTGCCACCAGGCGGTTTCCGCCCCGCGACGGACGTACGGCAAGATGGGTGTGTCTGCCCTCACGCGGCGGAGTCGAATCTCGACACTGCAGGTTTCAAGCTGCCGGACGGTTTCTCTTGGCTGAGTACATCTACACCATGCGCAAGGCGCGCAAAGCGCACGGCGACAAGGTGATCCTCGACGACGTCACCCTGAGCTTCCTCCCCGGCGCGAAGATCGGTGTCGTCGGGCCGAACGGCGCCGGTAAGTCGACCGTCCTGCAGAT
The DNA here is from genome assembly GCF_053593975.1 of Streptomyces sp. NPDC002004. Lineage (NCBI taxonomy): Bacteria > Bacillati > Actinomycetota > Actinomycetes > Kitasatosporales > Streptomycetaceae > Streptomyces > Streptomyces sp. NPDC002004. The sequence continues at coordinate 659,007 of NZ_JBSFDP010000001.1, read as the reverse complement.
CATGGCGGGACTGCAGCAGCCGTCGAACGGTGATGCGTTCCTGTCGCCCGGCTACAGCGTCGGCATCCTCCTGCAGGAGCCCCCGCTGAACGAGGAGAAGACCGTCCTCGAGAACGTCGAGGAGGGCGTTGCCGAGATCAAGGGCAAGCTGGACCGGTTCAACGCGATCGCCGAGCAGATGGCGACCGAGTACACCGACGCCCTGATGGAGGAGATGGGCAAGCTCCAGGAGGACCTGGACCACGCCAACGCCTGGGACCTCGACGCCCAGCTCGAGCAGGCCATGGACGCCCTGGGCTGCCCGCCCGGCGACTGGCAGGTCACCAACCTGTCCGGTGGCGAGAAGCGCCGCGTCGCGCTCTGCAAGCTCCTCCTCGAGCAGCCCGACCTGCTGCTCCTCGACGAGCCCACCAACCACCTCGACGCCGAGTCCGTGAACTGGCTGGAGCAGCACCTGGCCAAGTACCCGGGCACCGTCGTGGCGATCACCCACGACCGGTACTTCCTGGACAACGTCGCCGAGTGGATCCTCGAGCTGGACCGCGGGCGCGCCTACCCGTACGAGGGCAACTACTCCACGTACCTGGAGACCAAGCAGACGCGTCTCAAGGTCGAGGGCCAGAAGGACGCCAAGCGGGCGAAGCGCCTCAAGGAAGAACTCGAGTGGGTGCGCTCCAACGCGAAGGGGCGCCAGGCCAAGTCCAAGGCGCGTCTGGCCCGCTACGAGGAGATGGCCGCCGAGGCGGAGAAGATGCGGAAGCTGGACTTCGAGGAGATCCAGATCCCGCCGGGCCCGCGCCTGGGCAACGTCGTGGTCGAGGTCGACGCCCTCAACAAGGCGTTCGGCGAGAAGGTCCTCGTCGACGGCCTGTCCTTCACCCTGCCGCGCAACGGCATCGTCGGCGTCATCGGCCCGAACGGCGCGGGCAAGACCACGCTGTTCAAGATGATCCAGGGCCTGGAGGAGCCGGACTCCGGCGACATCAAGGTCGGCGAGACCGTCAAGATCTCCTACGTCGACCAGAGCCGCGCCAACATCGACCCCAAGAAGACGCTCTGGGAGGTCGTGTCGGACGGACTGGACTACATCAACGTCGGCCAGGTCGAGATGCCGTCGCGGGCCTATGTGTCGGCGTTCGGCTTCAAGGGCCCGGACCAGCAGAAGCCCGCGGGCGTGCTGTCCGGCGGTGAGCGCAACCGCCTGAACCTCGCGCTCACCCTCAAGCAGGGCGGCAACCTGCTGCTCCTCGACGAGCCGACCAACGACCTCGACGTCGAGACCCTGTCGTCGCTGGAGAACGCGCTGCTGGACTTCCCGGGCTGCGCCGTGGTCGTCTCCCACGACCGCTGGTTCCTGGACCGCGTGGCGACGCACATCCTCGCGTACGAGGGCGAATCCAAGTGGTTCTGGTTCGAGGGCAACTTCGAGTCCTACGAGAAGAACAAGATCGAGCGGCTCGGTGCGGACGCCGCGCGTCCGCACCGCGCCACCTACAAGAAGCTGACCCGGGGCTGATCTTGGCTCGGTACAGCTACCAGTGCCCCCTGCGCTGGTCGGACATGGACGCCTTCGGGCACGTCAACAACGTCGTCTTCCTGCGCTATCTGGAAGAGGCGCGGATCGACTTCATGTTCCGGCTGGCGCCGGGGGACGGGTCGCCGGCCTTCTCCGGCGGGTCCGTCGTGGCCCGCCACGAGATCGACTACGTGCGGCCGTTGGTCCACCGGCACGCGCCGGTGGTCGTCGAGTTGTGGGTCAGCAGGATCGGCGCAGCCTCGCTGACGGTCGCGTACGAGATCAAGGACGGCGAGGGTTCCGACCAGGTCTATGTGCGCGCGTCGACGATCGTCGTCCCGTACGACTTCGAGCAGCAGCGGCCGCGGCGGATCAGCGCCGAGGAGAAGACCCGCCTCCTGGAGTACCTCCACCGGGCGGACGGCAAGGAAGAGAAGACGGAGGCGCTCGTCGCATGACGGCGTCCGGTCTGCCCAGGCAGACGCTGCACTTCGCCGACACCGGGGAGGCGGCGGACCTCGCCGCCTTCCTGGCCCGGCTGATCCACTACGACCGGGCGGCCGCGGTGCGCCTCCAGGTCGCCGGGACGGCGCTCGCCGCCTTCGGGCGTCCGCCGTCCTTCGAGGTCCTCGCGATCCGCACGGCCCGCCTCGCCAAACCGTACGAGAACGGGCTCGAGGCCACCCTCGACATCACCGTCTCCGCCGGTGACCTGCTGGAATCCATCGACGAGACCGCGGGCACGGCCGTCGTGCCCGACGCCGTCACGGGACCGCCGTGGGCCGGGGTGCTGCCCCCGCGCGGCGGCTGGCGCCCGGAAGCCGGACTCCCGTCGCCGGATGCGGTGCGGACGGCCGTGACGACGGCGGTCGCCGAGTTCCGCGCACGCACCGAGGCGCTGGCACCCGAGGCGCGCACCCGCGCCGAACTGGACCGCATCGGGCGCGAGATCTGGTCACGGCCCGTCGGGAGTACCGACCTGCCGGTGCGCGCCGTGCACGCCGCCCAGTCCCTGGGCTTTCTGCGTTCCGCACCCGGCGGGGCCGAGGCCGGGCCGGGCATCGCCCTGCTGTCCGCCGGGACGTGGCTCCGGCTGCGTACGCCCTACGGCGCGATCGCCGTGCGCCGGGCCGGCGCCGGAACCCTCAGCGTCACTCCCGTCGCACCCGGCACACCGGTCACTCCCGCACCGTAACCAGGCACGGCTGCCGCGCCGGCGCCCGAGCGGCCGCACGGCACAGTGAGGTCCGGGGACGGGGCCGTCACCGGGGCGAGCTGCGCCTCACGACGGTTCCCGTGCCGCCTCCGGAGCACCCGCACCGGAGGCGTCGTCCGGCCAGACGCCGATGTGGTCCGGCTCCAGCTCCAGCAGGACGCGGTCGTGCATGCCCAGGGCCTCCGTGTAGTCGACGGGGAGCTGGAGGCGGCCCGCGCGGTCCAGCATGGCGTACTCGCGGGCCACCAGGGACTCCTGGCCGGTGGCCGCGTCGACCTCGGTACGGCGCAGCACCTCCGTCGACGTACGTCCGTCGCGGATGGCGACCGTGCGGCGGACCTCGCTCGCGACGGCCTGGTCATGGGTGACGATCACGATCGTGGTGCCGAGCTGCTCGTTCGCGGTGCGGAAGGCGGCGAAGATCTGCTCGGCGGTGTGCGAGTCGAGCTCGCCCGTGGGTTCGTCGGCGAGCAGCACCGAAGGGCCGTTGGCAAGGGCGACGGCGATCGCGACGCGCTGCTGCTGGCCGCCGGACATCTGGTGCGGGCGCCGGTCCCGGCAGTCGGCGACCTCCAGCAACCGCAGCAGCTCCAGGGCGCGGTCGGCCCGCGCGCGCCGACCGCGTCCCCGGCCGGCGCCGCCGCTCAACTGCATCGGAAGGGCGACGTTCTGAGCGGCCGTGAGATACGGCAGGAGATTGCGGGAGGTCTGCTGCCAGACGAAGCCGACGACCTCGCGCCGGTAGGCGAGGCGTGCCTTCGCGCCCATCGTCACCAGATCCCGGCCCGCCACCTTCGCCGCGCCGGCGGTGGGCTCGTCCAGGCCGGCGAGGATGTTCATCAGCGTGGACTTGCCGCTTCCGGACGCGCCGACCAGGGCCATCAACTCCCCCTCGCGAACGAGGAGATCGAGGCCCTGGAGCGCCTGCACCTCCACGCCGTCCGTCGAGAAGACACGGACCAGGCGGTCGCAGGTGATCAGCGCGTCGTGCCCGTAGGCGGGCCGCTCGCGCCGGGCCGTGGCCCGCCGCTCCAGCTCCGCGAGCGTCGGTTCGACGGGGGTCATGGGTGCCTCCCTGGTGATGCCCCGACCGGGTGGTGGACCGGCCGGGCGGCGACCCGGCCGGTGGTGCTGCCCGCTGTCATCGGCCGTCCCCCGCCCGCAGTTCCGTGACCGCGCCGCGGCGGCCCGTCCACCACGCCTGGGTGACGGCCACGCCCAGGGCGAGAACCACCACGCACAGGGCGGGCAGCAGCAGGGACGCCGGGTCGGCGGCGAGCGGGGCGGCCGACGCGGCGAACGGCGGGGGCAGGGCGACGGGGGCCAGATCGATGCCCGGTGCGAGCAGACGTATCGCCGCCCAGCCGGTGAGGGCGCCGCCGCCCGCCGCGAGCACGGCCTGCGGGAGTGCCTCCAGGACGAGCAGACGGCGGCCCTGCGCCCGGGTCAGGCCCATCGTGCGCAACCGCGCCAGCAGGGCGGCTCGTTCGGGCGCGGCGCGCACCAGGGCGAGCAGGAGCGCCAGCGCCGCGTAGGCGGCCCCGGCCGCGACCGCCGCCGTGTACACCCGCTCGGCTCCGCTCTGCAGGGGCGAGTCGACGTATCCCGCGCGCTCCTCCGATCGCACGCGCACCGCGGCTCCGGGCCCCGCCGCCGCCCGCAGCGCGGCGCCGTCGACCCGGTCACCGGTCACCAGCAGCGCGGTGGGCCGTGGATCCCCCGCGAGCCCCGCGGCGTCCACGACGACGAAGTCCCCGCCGTCCATGGCCGGGGTGACGTCCCGCACGGCGACGACCCGGACGACGACCTGCCGGCCGTCGATCCGCAGGGTCACGGCGCCCTTGCCGAGCCGCGCGGCCGCGGTGGGGGAGGCGAGGGCCGGAAGCGCCGCCCCCGTACCGTGCGCTCGTGGGGCCCGCAACGCCGCGGCGTCGAAAGGCCCGAGGCCGCCGCGCCGCGCGAGTGCCGCGTAGGCCGGCGGGTCGACACCGACCAGCGTCACCTTCCCGGAACCCGCCACGGACCCGGCCACGGGCTCCGCGCCGTCCGCGATCCGCAGCGGCACGACGCCGCGCACACCCGGGAGTTCACGCACCCGCGACGTGCGGGACGACGGGAGCGGGGCGCCGGACGCGTCCACGCGGGCGTCCGCGCCCGTGGCGTGCAGGGCGGCAGCGTCCCGGGCCGCGGCGACGGCCGCGACGGTGGAGCCGCCGAAGGCCGCGGTGGTGAGGGCGGTCAGCAGGGCGAGCAGCGGCAGGACGGCCGATGACCCGGCGCGGCCCGCGCGGGCCAGCGACAGCGGGCCGACCGCGCCGCGCAGCCGTCCCGTGGGTCCGGCCAGCATCCTCAAGGGGAGGGGATACAGCCGCACCAGGACGAGTGCCGCGATCACACCGACGAGCGCCGGCGCCAGCGCCACGAGCGCGTCACCGCCGTCCGCGCCGCGCCGGCGCAGGGCGACGACCGAGCCCACGGCCAGGACCAGGATGGTGAGTTCGGCGACGGTGCGCCGCCGCGAGGGGCGGGCGGTGACCAGGTCGGCGCGGCCGCTGTGCACGCCCACGGCGCGATGCGCGGCGAGGGCCCGAAGCGGCAACGTCACGCAGCCGAGCGCCGTGACACCGGCGGCGGCCGCGACGGCGTACCGCGTCCGCCCGTGCGGCACGGCGAGCAGCGCGCCCACGAGGCCGAGCGCGCCCGACGGCACCGCCACGACCGCCGTCTCGGCGAAGAGACGGCCGGTGAGGCCGCGCAGGGATGCGCCGCGTGCGCGGAGCACGGACAGTTCGGAACGGCGCCGCTCGGCGGCCAGGCTTCCCGCCATCAGCAGCACGACGCCGGCCACCGTGCCCGTGCCGAAGGCGGCGACGGCGACCAGTGGGCTCACACCGTCGCGCAGCTTCGCGTATGCGGTGAGCACCGTGTCCAGGTCGGTGCGGCCGCTGGTGTTGTCGTCGGTGACCCGGCGCACGTCCAGCAGGGCCGGGCCGTCGACGGTGGCGGTGACGGCGGTGGCCAGCCGGGGCACGTCGTGTGCGGTGAGCGCGCCGATGTCGGGGGCGAGCTGCCAGTACCGCTCGGGGTCCCCGGTCGTGCCGAGCAGCACCGGGGCGGCGTCCGGCGGGAGCAGCAGCGCGCCGAGCCAGTACCGGGGCGAGTCGGGGTCGCTCGGTGTGAGGCGTACGAGGGTGGGGGTGTGCAGCAGCGGGGCCACGGACCAGTACGGGCCCGAGGCGCTCCGCGGCTCTACGACGCCCGTGACGCGGACGGCGAGCCGGTCGCGCAGCACACCCGGCACATGGATCACCGAACCGGCGTCGATGTGCAGCGTCCTGGCGGTTTCGGTGCTGACCGCGGCCTCCACCTCGCGCGTTCCGGCGGTGACCGGGCTGTGGACGGCCGGGAGCCGGCCGCTGCGCAGACGGGCGTGTGCGGCGAGGTCGTTCTGGGCGATGAGCGAGAACCGGGCGGCCAGTCCGCTCGGCCGCGCCAGCCATCGCTCCGGCGCCTCGAGGGGTGTGCCGGTGCGCACCCCGTACGCCGACTGCCCGCGGTCCGCGGCGAGCGGCGGCCGGAGCGCGCCGAGCACCCCTCTGTACGCCGAACGCAGTGCCGCGCCGCGCAGGGCCTGCTCGCGCCGGGCCTGTGCCTCTTCGAACCCCGGCTGCGGGGCCGCGAACTGCAGCGCCGCGCGCGCCGGAGAGGCGGCCGACACCGCGTGCCGCAGTCCGGTGTCCTCGTACCGCTCCACCGCCCGCGGGAACACCGCGGCGAGCCACGCGGTCACCGCCACGAGGACGGCGAGCGCCCAGGCGGCGCCGGGTGCGGCCCGCAGCCGGGTGCGCGTCCAGGGCGCGACGGCCGGTGCCCCCCGGCCGGCCGGCCGGGGGGCGGTCCCGGTCGGGGCACCCGGAGCGGTGCTCGGGGCGGTCCCGGCCCGGGCGTCCGGACCGAAGTGCGGGCGTGAGGTCACGAGGCCCCCTCCCGGAGCGAAGCCGCCGGGCGTGTGCGGTACAGGGACAGGGCCGCTGTGATCAGCAGGGGTGCTGCAGCCACCCCCGCCAGGAGCAGCGCGACCCGGGCCGGCGGGAGTTCGACGAGCACCTCGGGGACCGGCTGCGTGGCCTCGGCGGTGAGGACCACCAGCGGCACCACGGCGCGGGTCAGAAGCGTGCCCAGGGCGACGCCGACGGAGAGGCCGACGGTGACCAGGATGCTCTGCTCGACGGCGACCAGCCGGGCCAGACGCCGGCGCGGGGTGCCGAGGGCGCGCAGGATCGCGAACTCCGCGGACCGTTCGCGCAGCGAGCCCGCGGTGCTCACCGCGAACCCGACGGCGGCGAGCGCGGCGGCCGCCACGGCGGCCGCGGCGAGTGCCGACTCGGGCCCCGCGCCCAGCGGATCGTCGCGCAGCGCGTCCGCGACCTCGCTGCGCACCAGCACCTGCGAGGGGTCGATATCTGGGCGGGCGCGCAGCCCGGCCGCCACCTTCTGCGCACGCCCCGGCTCCGGAGTGAGCCACCACTCGGTCGGCGTGACACCGTCCGCGGTGCGCACCGCCAACAGCCGGTTCGCGGCCGGCAGATCCATCAGGAGCGCCCCACCGTCGGCGTCGCCGTCCGTGTCCGCGCGGTCCGCCCCGCTCCCGGAGTCCGCCGCATCCGACGGTCCGCCGGACCCGGCCGTACCCGCCCTCTCGTCCGCCCCGCCGGTGGTCGGCAGGGCCCGTACGGATCCGACGATCCGGGCCCGCACCGTGCTCCCGCCGAGCGGCACGTCCACCCGCTGTCCGATCCGTGCGCCCGCCGTCCGCAGGAAACGGTCCGTGGCCACCGCCCGGACCTCGGACGGGGCGGTCCGGGCCGCCGCCAGCCGCACCGTCAGGGTGGGCACCGCGCCGTGCCTGGCCGCCTCGAGGGGCACGAAGCCCGTGCCGTACGCGACGGACACCGCGGCACCGCGGTCGTGTGCCAGGCGCGGTGGCGCCGGACGCGCGGCATCGGACGGGCCGAACGCGGTCCCGGTGGTCCGCGCGGACACCCGCCAGCCGGAGGCCGGCCGTAAGCTGCGCTGCGCCCCGTCCGCGCCGGTCGCCCGCAGTCCCTCGATGGTGAACCGGTGCCGCTCGGCGCGGTCGACGGGCTGTGTCAGGTCCAGGTCGAGGCCGGTCAGCGCGAGCGGCCCCGCGGGCTTCCCGGCCGGGGCTGCCGCGGCGCGGGCGAGATCGAGGGTGAACCGGTGCACGCGTCCGTCGGCGCGCAGGGCGTTCAGAGGGAGCCGGTAGGGGGTGCCGTACCGGTCCTCGACGAGCACGGAGACATCGGCGCTCACCTTCGAGGCACCGCCCGCCGGGCGGATGCGCAAAGCGAGGGTGAGGCGGGTGGTTCCCGCGGGCAGACGGGTCACCGTGCCGGTGTCGTCGGTCCCCGGCCGGATCCGCCCGAGTACCTTCCGTGCGCCTCCCGCGCCCAGGTCCGGGCGCAGCAAGAGCCCGGCATGGGCGCTGTCCAGGGCCAGCACCGTGGCTTCGTGGTCGCCCGACAGCGGCATGGAGGCCCGTACGGCCGGCGCCGCGTCCCGCACACCGGGCAGCGCACCGTAGACGCCGGCTTGCCCCAACGGGCCGGTGCTGCTGCCGAGCACACGTATCCCGGTGCCCGCCGCGAAGTCCGCCTGGTCGTCCTGCGAGCGGTCCCACGACGCGCTCTGACCGATGGCCAGCATGCCTGTCGCCACCGCGAGGACGAGCAGCAGCACCGGACCGGCGCCCCGCAGCGGGCGGCGGCTGAACTGCCAGCCCGCGAGGGCCGCCGCGAGTCCCCGGCCCCCGGCGGCCCGCCGCTCGGCGAGCCGGGCGACGAGCGGCAGCAGCCGCAGCGTCAGCACCGTCCCGGCGAGCAGCGCCAGGGCGGGGGCCGTCACCAGCAGCGGATCGATGCCGAGTGCCCCGGACCGGTCCCCGCTGACCGCGCCCGCCCCGGAGGTCTGCCGGTCCAACTGCGCGTACGCGATCACCGCGATCACGAGCAGCCCGATGTCGGCGCCCGCCCGCACGGGCCCGGGCAGCGGCGCCGCGCGCCCTGCGGAGCCCGGGCCCGGCCTGCCCAGGCGCGCAGCGAGCCGCCCGCGCATCCGGCCGGCCGTCCGGCCGGAGCCCAGTGCCGGGATCGTCACCGCCAGGGCACAGCCCAGGGCCACGCCCACCGCCACCAGCCACACGCCGGGTCCGCCCACGTCGCCGAGCCGCAGACCGATGCGTGCCAGTGCGCCCTGCCCCGCCAGCAGGCGTGTCGACGGGCCCGCGAGCAGGGGCGCGCAAAGCATGGCGGGCAGCGCCAGCAGGAGCGCCTCCAGCGCCGCAACGGCCGCGATCCGCCCGCCCGAGCCGCCGCGCGCCCGCAACAGCCGTGTCTCACCGGCGCGTTCGGCGCTGAGCAGCCGGGCGACCAGGAGGAGTGCGTAACCGGCGAGCAGCACGAGCTGGAGCGCGACGATCAGCAGGGTCGAGCGGGCAACCAGCAAGGAGCGCTCGGCGCGGTCCAGGACCGCGGGCAGGGAGGTGGACACCGCCGTGGAGCCGGCGAGCGCCGGATCGCGCAGCAGCGGCTTCGGACCCTGCCGGGCGGCGCTGCGCAGCGCGTCGATACGTCCCGTCGTCATGGTGGAGAAGTCCGCCGTCGCCAGCCACGCGGTCGTTCCGGCGCTGACGCGTCCGTCGTGAGCGAGCACCGACGTGTCGGTCAGCAGTGGCCCGTACGTCGTGAAGGCCACCTTCCGGACCCCGCGCCCGCCGAGATCGTCCAGCTGCCAGTACGGCGACGCGGGCCGGGCGGGGCGGTAGAGGCCGGTGATGCGGATGGGCACGCGCGGGCCGCCCAGGCGGTCGACGAGCGTGAGCCGGGCACCGGGCCGCAGTGCCAGCGGCCGTGCCGCGGCCTCGGGAAGCGCCACCTCGGTCACGGAGCCCCGCGCGCCGGGTGCCCGGCCCGCGGTGACCTCGACCTGCCGGCGGTCGAGCGCCGCGAACCGGGTGAGATCCGGCTCCCCGCCACGGGCGGCGGGCGGCTGGAGGGAGCGGGGGAGTGCGTACGGCCCGGAGCGGGTCAGGCTCCGCACGGTGAACGGCAGCCCGTCGAAGGTACGGCGCGCCCCCGCCCGCACGGCCGCGTCGGCGGCGCCACGGCGCTCCGGTGGCACATCGGCCCGGACGACGAGCGTGGTCGCGGCGGTGTCCCGGGTGCGCAGCGAGTGCCGCAGCGCGGCGTCGCCGATCGCGCCCGAGAACGCGGTGAGAGTCACCAGGACCGATGTGGTCAGCAGCACCGTGAGCAGCGCGGCGGCCAGCAGCAGGCGGTGCGCCCGCGCGCGCAACAGTACGAACCCCGTCACCCCGGCCCCCGTGCAACTCCGTACGAACAGTACGTCCCCGGGGACGATGTTTTCAGAGTGAACGCAGTTGCGGAAGGCCTGTGGACAACGCCCCGGCGGACCTGCCCGAGGGGTCGGGCAAAGGGGCTTCCCGGGAGACCGGTGGAGCTTCCCGGGTGATCAGCTCGCGGCGTTCACCATCGATGCGGCGGCATAGGTGAGGTAGTTCCACAGCGTCCGCTCGTGCTCCTCGGAGAGACCGAGCTCGTCGACCGCCACCCGCATGTGCTTCAGCCAGGCGTCGTGCGCGGCCCGGTCCACGGTGAACGGCGCGTGCCGCATCCGCAGCCGCGGGTGGCCGCGCTGCTCGCTGTAGCTGGTGGGCCCGCCCCAGTACTGCATCAGGAACAGTGCCAGACGCTCCTCGGCGGGGCCGAGGTCCTCCTCCGGATACATGGGCCGCAGCAGCGGGTCCTCCGCGACGCCCTGGTAGAAGCGGTGCACCAGGCGCCGGAAGGTCTCCTCACCGCCGACCTGCTCGAAGAAGGTCTCCTCCTGAAGCGTGCCGCGCCGGATCTCGCTCACGTCGTTTGGCCTCACAAAAGTCGCTCGGTTAAGCCCTCGGTCCGCTCGGCCGGGGGCCCCGGGGGGCGTCCCCCGAATGGCAGCACGCTCTCCATGCTCTCAGACGCGCCGACGGAGGGCCCCGGACTTGGGTCCCCGGGGGCGACTCGGCGGGCACGGTGCTCGCCCCGGACCCCGGCGGGCAGGACAGTGGGGGCATGGTTTCCCACCACACCCGCGCCGACGGTGCCGCCGCGGCTCGGGCACGTGCCCGGCTCGTGCGGGAGATGGCGGCGAGCGGGGTCTGGGACGCCGAGCCGGCCTGGCGGCGGGCGTTCGAGGAGGTCCCCCGGCATCTGTTCGTGCCGTACTTCTACGTCGCCGTGCGGGGCGGCGGATTCGAGCGCCGCTGGGGCGACGACCCCGACCCGGGCCGCAGGGCCCGCTGGCTGCGCGAGGCCTATCTGGACGCGCCGCTCGCCACCCGCGTCCGTGACGGCGAACTCGTCTCCTCCTCCAGCCAGCCGTCGCTGATGGCCAGGATGCTGGTGGAACTGGAGATGCGGGAGGGACAGTCGGTACTGGAGATCGGTGCGGGCACCGGCTACAACGCGGCGCTCCTCGCGCACCGGGTGGGCGACGAGCGGGTCACCACGATCGACCTCGATCCGGAGATCACCGAGTCGGCGCGCAGCCACCTCGCCGCTGCGGGCCGCCGGCCTGTCGTGATCACCGGCGACGGAGCCCGCGGCTGCCCGGTGCGCGCCCCCTACGACCGCATCGTCGCCACCTGCGCACTCGACGCGATCCCGCCCGCATGGGTCGCCCAGTGCACGCCCGGAGCCCGCATCCTCGCGCCGATGGCGACGGGACTGGTCGTCCTCACGGTCCACGGGCCGGGACGGGCCGAGGGCAGGTTCCTGCGCACACCCGCGTACTTCGTACCGCTGCGCGGCACCCCCCGGCGCACCGCCGAGCGGCCCCGGCCGGGCGGACTGCCGGAGTGGGCACTGCGCGACGAGCAGTTCCGCTTCCTGCTGGCGCTGACCGCGGGCGCCCTCGACCCGCACGACGCGCTGGCCCTGTGGCAGGGCGAGGGACGGCCGGCCCGCGACCGTTTCGGGGTGAGCGTGCACGGCGAACGGGAGTGGGCCTGGCTGGACGACCCCGAAGGGCCGTGTGCCTGGTCACTCCCGCTCTGAGCGTGCGGTGCTCCCGCTCGGGGCGCGGCACGCGCCTCTCCCGCCCGGGGCAGGCGGTGGTGCGCTCCGAGCGGGAGACCGTCCCGCGCAGGGTGTTCCGCGGACGCGGCTATCCGCGGCGGATCGTGATCGTCGTCCAGGCGCCCACGTGCACCCGGTCCCCGTCCTGGAGCGGGACCGGGACGAACGGCTGGATCGGCTCGTCCGAGCCGTTGACCGTCGTGCCGTTGGTGGAGTTCTGGTCGACGACCGACCAGGAGCCGTCCGGCTGCTGCACCAGCACCGCGTGCTGGTGCGAGACGCCCGGGTCCTCCGGCGGCACCGACAGGTCGATGTCGGGGGTGTCACCGGTGGAGTGCCGGCGGCGGCCGATGGTGATCTGGTCGCCGACGAGCTCACGCTGCTGTTCCGGCGAGTACGCGGGCAGGTTCAGGCCCGAGGCCTCGGGGCCCGAGCGGTGCATCATCGCCATGAAGTACTCGCGGTCGGGACCGATCGTCGCCATCCACGTCAGGGGCGCCGACGGGAACCCGGGCCCGGGCGGGGCCTGGGTCGGCGCGGGGCCGGACGTGCCGTTCGCGGCGTGCGACGGCGGGGAGATCACCCAGTCGTCACCGCCGCCGAAGGAGGGGCCGGCCGGGGGACCCTGCGGCGCACCGCCCTCCTGCGGGAACGCGGGGTTGCCCTGCGGGAAAGCGGGGCTCTCCTGCGGGAATCCGGGGCTCTCCTGCGGGAACGCGGGGTTGCCCTGCGGGAATCCGGGGTTCCCCTGGGGGAATCCGGGGCTCTCCTGCGGGAATGCGGGCGGGGGCGGCGGGCCGCCGGGCGACTGCCGGAAGGCCTGCGGCGCGCCCCCCGGACCGCCGGGACCTCCCGGACCACCGGCGCCACCGGGACCTCCCGGACCGCCCAGGCCCGGAGGCGGCGGCGGTACGGCACCCGACGGGCCGTCGCCGTAGGGCGGGCTCGGCGGGATCGGCTCGGCGGGCCGGTTCACCTGGGACGGCCGCGAACCGTGGTAGTCGAACGGGTCGTGCCCGGGGCCGCCGGGAGGCGGCGGCTGCGTGAAGCGCGCCGCGGGGTTCGTCATCCCGGGACCGGGACCGGGACCCTGACCGGGACCCTGACCGGGGCCGGGACCCTGACCGGGCATGGGCGAACGCGGCGCTGCCGGGGTGTACGAGGTGGCCGTGTTGGTCAGGAAGTTCCAGCGGCACTCCTCGCAGAAGGGCGCACCGCCCTCACGCGGCGTACGGCACTGCGGGCACAGCTCCGGCTGGGGGCCGCCCTGCAGGGGCACCTGGCCGGGACCGGCCTGGCCGGGAACCGGGGGCGGGCCCGGCTGCGGGTAGCCGTAGCCGGCGGCCGGCGGGGGCGGCGGCGGGGGCGGAGGTACGGCACCGGCCATGCGGTGACCGCAGACCTCGCACCAGTCGTCGGAACCCGACTGGTGTCCGTTCGGGCAGGTCGGCATGTCGGTGCTTCCCCCTTCCTTCACCGGCCCGAAGGGCCGTTGCTCACTGCTCACTTCTTGACGCGGACCGTCTTGGTCGACCGGGTTTCGAGAGTCATCTCGTCGGCGTCCGCGACCTTCGCCTTCAGTCGCACAGTACCGGTCGCTGCATCGACGACGTCCACCACCTTCGCAAGGAGTTTCGCAGTATCCGCATTTCCGGACACACTGGCGAGCTGAACCGCCCGGCCCAGTTTGGCCGTTGCACCGTCGAAATCGCCCGCTTTGCGTGCGTCGAGACCCTGCTGGATGACCTGGGCCAGCTCGGCCTGGCCCGTGTAGTGCGCGACCTGTGGGTTGATCGAGGTCGAGGCCGCCATGTCGTCCGTCCACACGGCCCGTACGAGCCCCTGCCCGCCCAGGGACTGCGCGTCGCCGTCGGGTCCGGGGGCCACCAGGGACACCCGGGCGGCGAGCATCTCCTCACCGACGCGGGCGGCCGGCACCCGCACGCAGACGTGGTAGTCGCGGGACTCGTCGCCCCAGGAGCCGGTCGGATAGTCCGCGGAGCGGGGGCCGGTCACGGTGCGCCGGTCGGTCAACTCCTCGACCGTGGGAGCCACCTGCTTCACGAAGACGAGCTCCGCGCCCGTCGGCGTCCACAGCCGCAGGCTCACGTCCCCCACCTCCTTGCCCATCGCCGTCTCCATCATCCGCGTGAAGTCGGCGGCGAGCCCGGCCGGATCGGCGACGATGTCGGCGGTGCCGAGCAGAGCCGAGGCGATGCCGGTGACCTCCTTCACCTCCCAGTCGGTGCCGACGCCGCGCGCGTCACAGGTGAAGCGGCCCGCACAGGCGTCGAGGGCGGCCCGCAGGTCCTCCGGAGACTCGTGTTCGTTGCGGCCGTCGGTGAGCAGGATGCCGTGCCGTATGGAGACGTCCGCGGAGGACAGCAGCCGGTCCGCGAGCCGCAGCCAGGTGCCGATCGCGGTGCCGCCGCCCGCGGAGAGCCGACGCAGCGCCTCCTTCGCCTGGGCGCGGGTGCGGTCGTCCGCGACGGCGAGGCCGCCGCCTCCCGGATAGACCTCCTTGGCCACATGGGTGCCGCCGATCACCGCGAAGTGCACGCCGTCGCGCAGGGTGTCGATCGCGGCGGCCGTCGCATCCCGCGCATTGCGCATCTTGGTCGGCGGGTAGTCCATCGAGCCCGAACAGTCGACCATGATCGCGACGGCCGCGTCCGGGGCCCCGCCTGCCGCGTACAGGTGCGGCGCGGCGACGGCGCCGCCGATCGTGCCGCCGCCCGTCGCGGTCACCGTGACGATCGCGTTGACCTCGCGGCCGCCCTCCGGCAGGTACTCGTTCTGGTACACGTCCACGGAGAACTGTGGGACGTTCGACTTGGAAAAATTGGCCATGGATCCTGCTCCCCCTCGAGCTGCAGCGTCCGGCCGGCGTCGCGGTCCATCCGCGGCGCCCCGGCCCGCCTGGGGCCGATCATGCCCCCTGCGGCGGGACCGGGAACGGCAGGACCGCCACTGTTACGTTGTCGTGGCCGCCGCCGTCCAGAGCATGGCCGACCAGCACCCGGGCGCTGTGCAGCGGACGCTCCGCCGCGTCGCCCGGGAGCACGTCGGCCATCTCCTCGGCGGACTCCGCGTAGTTCCACAGGCCGTCCGTGCACACCACCACCACACCCGGCCGGTCGGGCTTGAAGGAAGCGGTGTGCGGCTCCAGTTCGTACGCGTCGGCGCCGAGCCAGCCCGTGATGGCATGCGCGCGGTCGTCGGCGTACGCCTCGGCCTCGCTCATCAGACCCGCGGCGACCATCTGCGCGGCCCACGAGTCGTCCTCGGTGAGCCGGGCGGCGGGCGCGGTGCGGTCGTCGGGCACCCAGTAGGCGCGGCTGTCGCCGACCCAGCCCACGACGAGCAGGTCCCTGGCGACGATCGCGCCGACCAGGGTGCAGGCGGGCGCGTTCTGGTGGGGGGCGTGCTCGCGCGGTGAACCGGGGTCGTCGGCCAGCGAGTTGACCTCCTCGGCGGCGGCGAGGATCGCCTCGTGCATGGCCTGCTGCGGATGGTTGCCGCGCGGCAGCGACTCCAGCAGCGAATCGCCGGCCGTGCGGGACGCGGCGAGCGAGGCGTCGTCCGGGCGGGTGGCCGAGGAGACGCCGTCGCAGACGATCGCCACGAAGGCGGTGGAGCCGTCCGGCAGGGCGGTCCGGGTCACCGCGTACGCGTCCTCGTTGCGGTGGTGGCGCAGACCGCGGTCGCTGATCGCGGCGATCGCGCCCAGCTCCTGCTCCATGTGGTCGCGCTCGCGCGGCTGGGCCTTGCCGCAGTGCTCGCAGTAGTCGTCGTCGTCCACCCGGCCGGTGGTGCAGAAGACGCACACCTTGCCCGGTGGGGAGGGCACGGGCCCTGCAGGGGCCGGCACGGAGCCGTGCGCGGGCGCCCCGGGGCCCGCAGGGGCGGGCGGGGGCGTACGCGGGTCGGCGGGCGCGGGCACCCGGGCGGCCGGAGCGGCCAGGGGGTACCCGTCGGGCTCCGCGGGAGCCACACCGTTCAGAGCAATGGTGGGGTGGTCCTGCGGCGGCTCCGGCACGACCGACAGGTCGTACCCGCAGGCGCCGCAGAACAGGTCACCCGACTCCAGAGGCTCCTCGCAACTGGGGCAGGCGGCCAGCTGGTGCATCTGGGACATCAATCACACCCACGTCCGGGGGCGGAAACGGTTTGCCCGCTCCACCAGTTCGATCCTCTCATCGCCGCCCCGGGCCAGCCGGGCCAGCGTCCGGTACGACCGCTCCAGGCCGAAGCGCAGTCCGCGTTCGTCCAGGTCGCTGCCGAGCAGCGCGGTCCGTCCGCCACCGGGTGGGGCGGCGGCGCCCTGCCCGCCGGCGAGTATCCAGTCCAGGGCGGTGCCGAGCACCTCGGTCGACAGGCGCTCGCGCCGCACCGCGTCCAGGCCGTAGCCCTCCAGGGCCTCGACCTGGCCGGCGGCAGCCGTCAGATCGTCGAGGAGTGTCATGTCCGGGGCGGGCGCGGGCGGTGTGCCGGCCTGCCCCGTACGCTGCCGGAGCCTGGCCCGCACCGCGGCCACCCGGGCCGCCGTGTAGTGGATCGACGACTCCGGCACCGACTCCAGCGTATGCACCGCGGAGCGCCGGTCGCCCGCCGCGAGCTGGACCCGGGCGAGGCCGAACGCGGCGCTCACGTAGCTCGGGTCCGTGGCCCAGACGAGGCGGTAGTACTCGGCGGCGTTGTCGAGCTGGCCGAGCACCTCCGCGCAGACGCCCAGGGCGATCTTGGGCGCGGGCTCGCCGGGGAACGCGTCGTAGATCGCGTCGAAGGACAGCGCCGCGTTCTCGTGGTCACCGGTCGCCAGGGCACCCACGCCCCGGTACCAGACGACCCGCCAGTCGTCGGGGTGGTCCGCCTCCAGCGCCTCCAGCGCGCGGGCGGCCGAGCCGAGTTCGCCCATCTCCAGACGCGCCCTGAGCTCGCGCAGCCGCAGCTCCGGCGACGACGCCGGGGCCGAGTGGAGCGCCGCGATCAGCTCGGCCGGCGCGGAGGCGGCCAGGCCCGCGAGGAAGCCGGCGTTCGGGTCCGTCGCGTCGACCCGGGGCACCGGGAGCGCGAGGGCCGCGGCCGCCGTGTCCAGAGGGCGTGTGATCCCGGGCTCGCTTCCGGCGCCGGGCAGGCCGTGGGCCGCGCCGCCCGGGGCGACGGCCGGCGCTGCGGGCCCCGCGGGAACGGCGGCGGAAGCCCCGGGAAGGGCCGGGGCCGCCTGGGCTCCGGGAACGGCCCGGGTCGCGGGGGCGGCGGACCGGAAGAAGGAGCGGGCGGACGTGGGGACCGGGCGCGCCCCCAGGCGGGAGATCTCCTGGGCCTCCCGGAACAACTCCGTGTCGGTCACCTTGAGCTCGGCCCCGAACAGCGTCGACAGCGCCGGCCGCGGCCGCCCCGACTGGAGGGCCACCACCTCGCGCAGCACGCCCGTGAGCTGCTCCGCCATCTCCTGCGCGGACGCGAACCGGCGGGCCGGGTCGGGGTCGGTCGCCCGCACCAGGAAGCGGTAGAACGACTCGTACCTGCGGAAGACCTCGATGTGGTCGGGGTCGGGCAGGGAGTCCACGAAGACGGTGGTGTACCCCTGGAAGTCGAAGGTGAGGACGGCCAGCGTCCGCGCCACCGTGTACAGGTCCGACGCGACGGACGGACCGACCTCCGCGACCTCGGGTGCCTGGTACCCCACCGTGCCGTAGATGGCCGACTCGTCGTCGTCCATCCTGCGCACCGCGCCCATGTCGATCAGCTTGAGCTGGTCCTCGGTCTGGATCGCGTTGTCGACCTTGAAGTCGCAGTAGAGCAGATTGCGCGTGTGCAGGTGGCCCAGCGCCTCCAGGGCCTCGATGCCGTAGGCGCACGCCTGTTCCACCGGCAGCGGATCGCGGCGCCCGTCCGGTGTACGACGGCTGTTGGCGATCTCCTTGAGGGACTTGCCGCCGACGTACTCCATGACGATGTAGCCGTCCATGGACCCCGTGCGCTGGTCCAGATGCTCCACGAAGTTGTAGATGCGCACGATGTTGGAGTGCTCGATCTCGGCGAGGAAGCGGCGCTCGGAGATCGCGGCGGCCATCGCGTCCTGGTCACCGGTATCCAGCAGGCCCTTCAGCACCACCCACCGGTCGGACACCGCGCGGTCCACGGCGAGGTAGATCCAGCCGAGGCCGCCGTGCGCCAGACAGCCCACCACCTCGTACTGCCCGTGGACGATGTCGCCCTCGCGCAGCTTCGGAACGAACGAGTAGGGGTGGCCGCACTTGGTGCAGAACCCCTCCGTGCGTCCGGGCCGGTCGCCGCGTGCGCGGCCCACCGGGGCGCCGCAGTCGGGCTGTGAGCAGAACCTTTTGCGCTCGGGGACCTCGGCGTTCGGCAGGACCATCATGCGCGGGTCCGGACGCGGCACGTCCGGCACCTGCACCAGGCCCGCGCCCAGCCGGTTGCGGCCGGAGGAGCCGGACGCGGAGCCGGAACTGCGCACCGAGACCGAACGTCCGGACGAGCGGCCGGACAGCGACCGCGACAGCCGCCCCGACACCGACCTGCGGGACGACGACGAGCGCGAGGAGGGGCGCGAACCGCTGCGCGCGGAGGCACTGCTGCCCGACCCCTGCGAGCCCCGCGACTCCCTGCCGCCGCCGGTGACTCCGGTGGGCAGCGCGCCCACCGAGCCCGAAGGCGACACGACCGGGGCGAGCCCGCACGTGTCGCAGTACAGCTCGCCGCCGCCCACGTCCTCGTACGACCCCGGGCACCCGGGACGCTGACACTTCTGCCCGCTCATGGCTCCCCCCTCCGGTCCACGGGCCCGCCCTGTCCGGGTACCCGCGGGACCAACACCTCCGCGGCCGCGTGCTGGTAGCGCAGCACCGCCGCCTCCGCCGCGCGCAGATCGCACGGGGCGCTCCACAGCATCCGGCGGGCCGCGTCGTACCGCTCGACGAGCAACGGGTCCTCCGCCATGCCGTGCCGTGCCACCTTCGCCTTGTAGGCGTCGAGGCGGCCGCGCAGCTCCGCGCGGACCGCGAGCGGCGCCGTCACCGCTGTCAACGACTCGCGGGCCCGCAGAAGTTCCTCCTCCGCCTTCTGCTCCAGCAGCTCCAGCAGCGGCGAGAGACGGTTCCACTGGCCGTGGCGCCGGTAGTCGGCGGCCGTCGCCAGCTGCTCGTGGAGCACGGTCGGCGGGCCGCTGACGGCGGGCACCTCGGAGGCGGCGATCTTGGCGAGCACCTCCCCGCGCGCGGAGCGTGCCTCGGCGAGGGTGCGGTCGGCGCGCGAGAGCACGTCGCGCAGCTTCACCAGACGGGCCTCGGCGTCCTGCCGGACGGTGAGCACGGCCTCGATCTCGCGGCGCACCTCCTCCAGGGCGCGCGCCTCGCGGTCGTAGCGCTCGGTGTCCGGGCGGCCCCCGCCGGGCGCCGAACTCCCGGACGCGGGACGCCAGAAGGCGAGCGGGTCGGAGATCACCTCGGCGCGGAGCGCCGTGAGAGTGCGCGTGATGCGCTCCAGGTCGTCGCCCGAGGGGTGCTCGCCGGGGCGCACACCGACGGAGTGCGCGAGCTGGCGGGTGCGCGCCAGCTCCGCGGAGAGCAGGTCGATCCGGGCGGGCAGCGCCGACCACACGGCGTCCGCCGCGACGACCATGTCCAGTGAGTGCGCGTACAGCTCGTTCATCCGGGTGACCAGCTCCTCCAGCGAGAAGCGCTCACTGAGCTTCGCGGGACCGGTGATCGACGCGGTCGTGGCGGCCCCCGCAACGGGGGCGCCGGGCACCGTGACGCTCTCGCCGCGCAGCAGGTCCGTCAGCTCGACCAGGTCCTCGCGGGTCGGCCAGCGCCTGCGGGCCCGCAGCTCCCGCGCCGACCGCAGGGCGGCCGCGTACGCGTCGAAGTAGGACCACAGCAGGGTGATCGACTGCTCGGCCCCGGCCCAGCGGTCCCGGGTCGTGCCGGTCAGCTCGGCGCCTTCGAGGAGCCGGCGGCCCGCGTGGTCCTGCAGGGCGAGGAGCGAGGTCTCGATCGCCTCGTGCTCCGCGCCGAGCCGCGCCAGCGCACGGTCCGCCTCGTCCCGGTCCATCACAGGACCGGGGGGTCCCGCGACGCCCATCGATCACCTCGCTGCTCTCCGTCGTTCCCCGGCGTTCCGGGGCCGACTCTCCAGTCCTATCAGGTCGTTCGCCGTGCTCAGTCCCGGTACTTCGGCGCAGGAGGCCCGGACGAGTCGCCCAGGCCCGGGGCCAGCCACTTGTCGTACGAGGCCTGCCAGCCGCTCCTGCGGTAGTCGACCAGCACCTGGTTGACCCTGCGCACCAGGTCGTCCGCCCCCTTCTTCATCGCCACGCCGTAGTACTCCTCGGTGAACGGCGCGCCCTTCAGCTCGACCGTCGGGTCCTGGGCCGCCTGGCCGGCGGCGAGGGCGCCGTCGGTGACGACGGCGTCGACCTCGCCGAGCTGCAGCCGCACGAGACAGTCGAGTTGGTTGGGCACCGTGGTGGAGATGTCGGCACCGAAGGACTTCTTCTTGAGCTCCGCCTCGGCGGTCGACCCCGCGGCGGAGCACACCCGCTTGCCACTGAGCGTGGCGTTGTAGCCGGTGATGGACGACTTCTTCGGTGCCAGGACCTGCTGACCGGTTTCGAAATAGGCGGTCGAGAAGGCGACTTGCCTGCTGCGGTCGCAGTTGATCGTCATCGTGCGGACGATCATGTCGACGTCGCCGTGCTGGATCGCCGGTATCCGCTGGTTGGTCGGGATGGCCCGGAACTGCACGGTCCCGTCGGGGCCGAGGATCTCCTTGGCGATGCGGCGCGCGAGGTCGATGTCGAAGCCCTCCAGAGCGCCGCCCGGCTTGTTCGGGTCGCGGTAGCCCCAGCGGTAGCTGTTCTGGTCGACGCCGACGACGAGCCGCCCGCGCTTCTTGATCGCGTCCGTGGTCGGACCGTCCGCGCCGGACGGGCGCAGGCTGGCCTCCGGGCTGGTGCAGCTGTCCGCCTTCGCCTGGTGGGCATCGGCGATGCCCGGGCCGCCGACTCCCGTGGACCCGTCGCCGCTCGCGCGCACCCGGGTCAGCGGCAGCAGCACGAACACCGCCGTCAGGACGCAGGCGACCGCCATCGCGGCGACTCCGCCCCAGCCGTGCAGCCGGTTGCCGACACGTCGCGCGCCCGTCATCGCCGCGCCCCCTCTCACCGGTACTCCGAAAGCCTGCGTCCGATGCCCAGCACGGCACCGGCGCCGCCCAGCACGGCCAGCACCGCGGCACCCACCGGAAGGCCTCCCATGGCGCCCCGGCCGTCCTCGGCCGCCGTCTGGAACTCCTGCTGCTCATGCGTCAGCGCCGTGTCCAGCGCCGCGTCGACATGGTCGAACGACTGCCCGGTCGGCTGGTCCTTCGCCGGGCCGACGACCCGGTCCAGCGCGCCCTCGTAGTCGCCCTTGTCGTCCTTCTCGCGCGCGGACCTGTGACGGTCCTTCCAGTCCTTCACGTTCCGGATCGCGTCGGCGACCGGGGTGCGGCCGGCCGGGTCGTCGGCGAGCGACGCCGCCTGGCCGAGCAGTCCGCCGTCGCCCGCCGGACCGCCCAGGGCGGTCATCTGGTCCTGGTAGGCGACGTCGTACTTGTCCTTGGTCAGCGTGCCGACCTGCACGGTCTCGGCGCCGCGGCTGACCAGGGTCAGGTTCTCGTTGCCGCGCGCCTTCAGGGACGCGATACGGGCGTCGTGCAGCACGTTCAGCGAGCGGATCCCGTGGTCGTACGACGTGTCGAGCTCCGACCTGGCGACGCTGTGTCCGACGACCAGCCACAGGAGCACGACCGTGGACGCGGCGGTCGCCATGAGCAGCCCGTGGTTGAACACGCGGTTGGTCCGCAGGTAGCTGCGGCGCTGCGCCCAGGCGAGCACGCCGAGCGCGAGCACACCGAGACCGATCGCGGCCCACGGGTACGGCGTGGCGTCGGCGTAGTCGGAACGCAGGCGTTCGTTCTCGCTCTTGTAGAGCTTCTCCGCCGCGGGCAGCATCTCGGTCTGCATCCTGGTGCTCGCGTACCGCAGATAGGCGCCGCCGAGCGGCAGGCCCTGGCGGTTGTTCGCACGGGCCCGCTCGATGAGGCCCGTGTACTCGGGCAGCAGCCGGTTCAGCTTGGTGATGGCGGCCGCGGAGGGCGAGTCGGGGGTGGTGTTCGCGGCAGCGGTCGCCAGCTTCTCGGAGGCCGTCCGGATGTCGCGCGTGTACCGCGCGCGCACGGCCTGCGGCTCCTGGCCGCCGGCGAGGAAGCCGCTGGAGGCCGCCGTGTCGGCGTCGGCCAGCGAGCGGTAGACGGCGGCGGCGTCGGAGCTCAGCGGCTGGCTGCGGTGCAGCACGTCGTCCGCCGCGGCCGCCCGGTCCGTCATCTGCCAGGCGGTGAGCGCACCGAACGCGACGACCAGCACGGCCAGAACGGCACCGATGATGCGCAGCCGGCCGGGCTCCGTCGTCGCGGTCGCCCGCAGCCGGTCGGCGCTCTCGGCCAGGGCCGTGCGCCGTGGGGGCACGAGCGACGGCCCGGGCGGCACGGGCGGCTGCGCGGGCACGGGCGGACGCGCCTGCGGCGGCACCGCGAGCGTCGTCGGTGCCGGTCCCGGTGGCGCCGCACTGCCGTTCGGCGGGTACGTCACTTGACCTCCCCCATGGTCATCCGTCGGTCACTTCCGCCCGGCGTCCAGGGGGCGCGGGGCGGAGTGCACGGCCGCCAGTATCGCCGCACCCGCCGATATCCGCACAGGCCTTGCCTGGATCTTGTTCCCCTCACGTCATGGCGGAGCCTTCTCGCACCGCCCCCTGCCCATGCACACGGAATTCACGCCCGTTCGGTTCCTGTTCGGGCCGAACCGCTGTCGGCGGTCCCGCGCGCGCCCGTCAGGCCGCCGCGCGTCGCATGCCCGTTGCCCGCCGTCGAGGCCCGGGACCGCGCCGGGCCGGCACGCGCGGGAACAACCCGGCACGGGGCCGTCGGCGGGCGGCGGCAGGCGTCCCGAAGCGCCCGGCGGCGCCCCGCGGCTGCTACGGGCCCTCGTAGTGCGCCCGCACGCGGGCCTGGGCCTCCTGCCCCGCCCCCAGGTGGTCGAGCCCCAGCAGCGCCGCGCCCAGCACCGGGCGCGCCGTCACCACCTGGGGCACCGCCTTCGGGGCCCGCTCGGCGAGCAGGGCACGGACCCCGTCGTCGAGTTGGGGGTGCCGGGCGGCCAGCACACCGCCGCCGAGCACCACAGGTGTCTCCTCTTCGAGGAGATCGAGCCGAGCCAGCGCGACCGTCGCCATGGTGACGACCTCGTCGGCGAGCCGGTCGACCAGGGAGCGGGCCACCGGGTCGCCGTCGGCCGCGGTGGCGAACAGGACCGGGGTCAGCTCGTGCCGTCGCCGGCCGTCGATGCGGCCCAGATGGAAGGCCTCGATCAGCTCGTACATCGTGCCGAGCCCGAAGTGGCCGGGAAGGGAGCGGGCGAGGGCGGTGGGCCCGCCGCGCCCGTCCTCGGCCCGCGCCGCGTGCCACAGCCCCTCCTCGGCGAGGCCCCAGCCGCCGCCCCAGTCGCCGGAGATGCGTCCGATCGCGGGGAAGCGGGCGGTCCTCCCGTCGGGGCGCATGCCGACGCAGTTGATGCCCGCCCCGCACACGACCGCGACGCCGCGCGGCTCGGCGACCCCGGCGCGCAGGATCGCGAAGGTGTCGTTGCGGACCTCGACGCTCGCGCCCCAGCCCCGGCGGTGCAGCGCCGAGGCCAGCCCGGCCTCCTCGACCGGCAGATCGGCGTTGGCGAGGCATGCCGACACATGGGTCACCGTGTCGGTTCCCGCCTCGGAGAGTGCCCGCGCCACCGCGTCCGCGAGGACGTCCACTGCGGCCTCGACGCCGGCCTTCGGCGGCTGGAACCCGCCGCCGCGGGCCGCACCGACGACGGTTCCGTCGGCCGCGACCACCGCGACGTCGGTCTTGCTGTTGCCCGCGTCCACGGCGAGCACCCACGCCTGCGGTCCGGACGGCGTCACGCCCACGCGAGGTGCTCCCGGTTGTGTGCGATCAACTGGTCCGTGAGGGCTTCGGCGTGGGCGTACTGGCCGACCAGGGGATGGGCGAGCAGCGCGCGGAACACCCGGTCGCGGCCGCCGCGCAGCGCCGCCTCCAGGGCCAGTTCCTCGTACGCGGTGACGTTCGCGATCAGCCCCGCGTACAGCGGGTCGAGTGCGGGCACCGGGAGCGGGGCGGCGCCCTGCGGCCCGACGGCCGCCTGCACCTCGACGACCGCGTCGTCCGGGAGGAACGGCAGTGTGCCGTTGTTGAGCGTGTTCACGACTTGGTACGGGCTCCCCCCGGCCGCCCGGCCCGAGGCGCCGACGGCCCCGCCGGGGGCGCCGCCCAGCAGGGCCGCGGCGAGGTCGACGGCCGCCTCGGAGTAGAAGGCGCCGCCCCGCCGGGCGAGCAGCGCCGGCTTCTCGTCGAGCGCCGGATCCCCGTACATCCGCAGGAGTTCCTTCTCCATCGCGGCCACTTCCGCGGCGCGTGAGGGCTTGGTCCTCAGCTCGCGCACCACCTCGTCGTGCGCGTAGTAGTAGCGCAGGTAGTACGAGGGGACGACGCCGAGGCGGTCCAGGAGGGGGCGGGGCAGGTGCAGGTCGTCGGCGATGGCGCCGCCGTGTTCGGCGAGCAGCCGGGGCAGCACGTTCTCGCCCTCGGGCCCGCCCAGGCGCACACCGGTCTCCCAGGTGAGGTGATTGAGGCCCACATGGTCCAGGTGCACCTGGTCCGCCGGAACGCCGAGGAGGTTCGCGAACTTGCGCTGCAGCCCGATCGCGACGTTGCACAGGCCGACGGCCCTGTGGCCCGCGTGCAGCAGCGCGCGGGTGACGATCCCCACCGGGTTGGTGAAGTCGATGATCCACGCCTCCGGGGCGGCGCGGCGCACGCGTTCCGCGATGTCCAGGACCACCGGGACGGTCCGCAGCGCCTTGGCGAGACCGCCCGCCCCGGTGGTCTCCTGGCCGACGCAGCCGCAGCTCAGTGGCCAGGTCTCGTCGTCGTTGCGGGCGGCCTGCCCGCCGACGCGCAGCTGGAGCAGCACCGCGTCGGCGCCGTCGACGCCCGCGTCGAGGTCGTGGGTCGTGACGATCCTGCCGGGGTGCCCCTGCCGGGCGAAGATGCGCCGGGCGAGCCCGCCGACGAGGTCGAGCCGGTCGGCCGCCGGGTCGACGAGCACCAGCTCCCCGATCGGGAGGGTGTCCCGCAACCGGGCGAATCCGTCGATGAGTTCGGGGGTGTAGGTCGACCCTCCGCCGACCACGGTGAGCTTCATCGGATGTCTCAGCCCTTCACTCCGGTGAGCGTGACGCCCTCGACGAACGCCTTCTGGGCGAAGAAGAACACGAGGATCACGGGGGCCATGACCAGCAGGGTCGCGGCCATGGTGAGGTTCCAGTCGGTGTGGTGCGCGCCCTTGAAGGACTCCAGGCCGTAGCTCAGGGTCCAGGCGCCGGGGTTCTCGGAGGCGTAGATCTGCGGCCCGAAGTAGTCGTTCCAGGCGTAGAAGAACTGGAACAGCGCGACCGCCGCGACACCGGGCCTGGCCATCGGCAGCACGACCCGGAGCAGGGTCGTCAGGTCCCCGCAGCCGTCGACCTTCGCCGCGTCCAGGTATTCGTTCGGGATGGTCGTCAGGAACTGCCGCAGCAGGAAGACGGAGAACGCGTCCCCGAACGCCATCGGGACGATCAGCGGCCACAGCGTGCCCGACAGGTCCAGCTGCTTCGCCCAGAACAGATACATCGGGATGACGACCACCTGCGGCGGCAGCATCATCATCGAGATGACCAGCATCAGCGACAGGTTGCGGCCGCGGAAGCGGAACTTGGCGAGCGCGTACGCCACCGGAACCGACGACACCACCGTCAGGACGGTGCCCAGACCCGCGTACAGCAGGGTGTTCCGCCACCAGGTCGCGAAGCCCGGTGTGTCGAGGACCTTGCGGTAGTTGGACCACTGCCAGGTGTGCGGGATCAGGTCGCGGGTCAGGGCCTGCTGGTCGCTCATCAGCGAGGTGAGCAGCACGAAGACGAAGGGGAGCACGAAGAAGAGCGCGGCGGCGACCCCCAGCGCATGGACGGCGATCCACTCCAGGAGCGCCCTGCGGCGGGCCCTGCGGGCGGCCGGAGCCGGCCGGGCGAGGGCCGCGGGACGGTCGAGAACCTGCGTCATGGTCAGTCACCTGCCTGGATCAGTCCGCCGCGGCGCCGCATCAGCAGGGCGGTGAACGCCATGGCGAGGACGAACAGCACGAGCGCGACCACACAGGCGGAGCCGTAGTCGAAGCGCTGGAAGCCGAGGTTGTAGACGAGCTGCGGCAGCGTCAGTGTCGACTTGTCCGGATAGCCGGGTTCGAACGGCTGCCCGGAGCCGCCGATGATCCCGGACGCGACCTTTCCGGCGACGAGCGGCTGCGTGTAGTACTGCATCGTCTGGATCACGCCCGTGACCACGGCGAACATCACGATCGGCGCGATGTTCGGGAGTGTCACGAACCGGAACCGCTGCCATGCCGACGCCCCGTCCAGCTCGGCCGCCTCGTACTGCTCCCTGGGCACGTCGAGCAGCGCGGCCATGAAGACGACCATCAGATCGCCGACGCCCCACAGGGCCAGTGCGGTCAGCGCGGGCTTGGACCAGGCGGCGTCGTTGAACCAGCCCGGCTGCGGCAGCCCGAGGTCGCCGAGGAGCGAGTCGACCGGGCCCGTACCGGGGTTGAGGAGGAAGGCGAAGGCCATGGTCGCGGCCACCGGGGGCGCGAGGTAGGGCAGGTAGAACAGGGTCCGGAAGATGCCCGTGCCCGTCCTGATCCTGGTGATCAGCAGCCCGATCCCGAGGCCGAAGACGACCCGGCAGGTCACCATCACCACGACCAGCCACAGCGTGTTCCGCAGCGCGGGCCAGAACAGCGGATAGTCCTGGAGGACGTACGTCCAGTTCGACAGCCCGCTCCAGGCCGGCGGGCGGAATCCGTCGTACTTCATCAGCGAGAAGTACACGGTCGAGACCAGCGGATATGCGAAGAAGACCGAGAATCCGATCAGCCAGGGGGACATGAAGGCGGCGGTGCGCAGGGCGGCGCGCCGGCGCTTAGCGCGCAGGGTGTGGGCAGGCATGACCGTGGCCTACTTCGTCTGCGCGATGTCCGTGTCGATCTCCCTGGCCGTCTTCTCCAGACCGGCCCGGAGGTTCCTGACCTCGCCCTTCTCGTAGGCGTATCCGAGGTTCTGGATGGAGACGAGGTACTGGCCGCCGTTCGGGGAGGCCGGTGTGGTCGTCGAATGCGGGTTCATGGCGATGTCCAGGAAGGTCTTGAAGCGCGGGTCGTACGTCAGCTTCGGGGACTTCAGGGCGGCCAGCGTGGACGGCACGTTGTGAATGGCGTTGGCGAACCTCACGACCGCGTCCGTGTCCGTGGTCAGGAACTTCACCAGTTCCCACGCGGCGTTCTGCTTCCTGCTGGTGGCCGCGATCCCGGCGATCGTGCCGGTGATGTAGCCCTTGCCGTACTGGTCGGCCCGGTCGTCCGGCACAGGCAGCGGCGCCACGCCGATCTCGAAGGACGGCTTGGCCGCGCGGGCCATGCCGAGGCGCCATTCGCCGTCCATCTGCATCGCGACCTGCCCGGTGTGGAACGGGTGCTTGGCACCCCATTCGTCACCGAAGGTCGCACGGAACTTCTCCAGCCTGGCGAAGCCGCCGAGTTCGTCGACGAGCTTCTTCTGGAAGGTGAAACCTTCGGCGAATGCGGGGTCCTTGGCGATGCCGGACTTCCTGTCGCCGTCGAAGTACGTGGGGGACCACTGGCCCAGGTAGTGCTCGGTCGTCGACTCGTAGCCGTGGTAGTCCGGCATGAAGCCGAGCCGGGAGTACGAATCCCCCGAGCTCTTCGTCAGCTTCTTCGCGTCGGCCGCGAACTCCGACCAGGTCCTCGGTGGCTTCCGGATCCCGGCGGCCTTGAATGCGTCCTTGTTGTAGTACAGCCCGTACGCGTCCCCGAGCAGCGGTGCGGTGCACCGCTTTCCGTCGAACTGCGTGTACTCGTTCATCGGCTTGGGGAAGGTCTTCGCCGGGTCGATGTGCGACTTCTCGAAGAACGGGTTCAGGTCGACGAGGGCGCCGGAGGAACAGAACTTTCCGACGTTGTTCGTGGTGAAGGAGGAGACCACGTCGGGAGCGTCCGAACCACCCGCGCGCAGCGCCTGGTTGATCTTGTCGTCGGTGATGTTGCCGACGACCTTGACGTGGATGTTCCGGTGGACCCTCTCGAAGGCCTTGACGTCGTCGTCGACGGCCTTCACCTCGGAGGGCGCGCTCCAGCCGTGCCAGAAGGTGATCGTCGTCTCCTTCGAGGCGTCGTCGGTGGCACCGGAACCGGACTGGCCCGTGCAGGCGGTGGCGAGGAGGGCGAGCGATGCGGCGGACGCGGCGAGCGCGGCGGCCCGATGCCGGCGGTATCCGGACATGGCGAGGTCTCCCTGGGGCGGGGGCGGGGGCGGGGGCGTGGGCGGGGGGCGGGGTCGTGCGGGACGGATCACGAGGTGCAGGGGGAGGGGCGCGGCGGGGCGCACGCGGTGGTCCGGCGTGCCCGTCCTCAGCGGGAGGTGTCGAAGACCTCGTCCCGGGTGGCTGCGAGTGCGCTCTCCAGGGCACCGCGCAGGACGGGGTGTTCGCGCACCTCGCCGACGACGAGACGCGGCCGGGAGGGGGCCAGCTCCTCCAGCTCGGCCTGCACCAGCGCCCGCAGCGGTTCGCCGCCCGCGGTGAGCAGGGAGCCGCTGAGGACCACGAGTTCGGGGTCGAGGACGGAGACGAGCGAGGCGAGACCGGTGGCCAGGCCGGTCGCGTAGGTCTCCAGGAGTTGCCGGTGCGGGCCCTCGGCCACGGCGGCGGCCCGTTCGACGAGGTCGGCGGCGACGTCGGCGTGCGGGCCCTGCGGGATCGGCCCGATGCCCAGCTCCCGCGCCAGCCGCGGCACGACCTGCGCCCCGGCGAGTTCCTGGTATCCGCCGCTGTTGGCCTTGGTCACCTGGCGGGCCAGCGGGACGCCCGGCACCGGGAGGAAGCCGACCTCGCCGGCGCCGCCGGTCCAGCCGCGGTGCAGCCGGCCGCCGATGACGAGGGCGGCGCCGAGGCCGCCCTCGTTCCACAGCAGCACGAAGTCGTCGTGGTCGCGGGCGGCTCCGAGCCGCTGCTCGGCGACGGCTGCGAGATTCACGTCGTTCTCGTACTCGACGGGCATCGGCAGGACCGCCGCCAGCTCGTCGAGCAGGGTGGGGGAGTGCCAGCCCGGCAGGTGCGAGGCGTAGCGGAGGCGGCCGGTGTTCGGGTCGAAGGCGCCGGGGGTTCCGATCACCACCCGGTGGATGTCGGCCCGGACCAGCCCGGCGTCCTTCACCGCGGCGTCGAGGGCGCCCGTCACCTGGCGCACGACGGGTTCGGCGGCATGCCGGCCGGGGGTGCGCAGTTCGTGCCGGCCGACCGTGCGGCCGGTGACGTCGGCGACGGCGGCGAGGATCCGGTCCGGGGTCACGTCGAGCCCGGCGACGTGCGCCGCGGCCGGGTTCACGGCGTACAGCTGGGCGCTGGGGCCCGGGCGGCCCTCGCTCGTCCCGGTGACCACGACCAGCCCGGCGGCCTCCAGCCGGGCCAGCAGCTGGGACGCGGTCGGCTTGGACAGCCCCGTCAGTTTCCCGATCCGCGTCCTCGACAGCGGCCCGTGCACGAGGAGCAGGTCGAGCGCGGCCCGGTCGTTCATGGCGCGCAGCACACGCGGCGTACCCGGGGTTCCTGCGGAACCGGTCATGGCCCCCACCTCTGGTCCACTGTTAGGAAAGTTTCCTATTGTCGAGTGAACGTAGGGGGGCCGCAGGTCTCCGTCAAGAGCGAGTCCGCGGGGCGATCGAGTTGTTATCCGGCGCGGCCCTGCGGCGTCGGCACCGATGAGGGTTGTCGTCGACTACGGCGCCCGATCTCCCGTATGCACGAGCGGCGGGGGGGGGGGGCACCCCCCCGGGGCGCCCGGGGGCCTCGCGCGGGGGGCCCCCCGCGCCGCGGGGCGCGGGGGGGGGGGGGGCGGGCGCGCGGGGGGGGGGGCGCCGG